>JAUWXS010000003.1 GCA_030616265.1 Dehalococcoidia bacterium | reverse complement strand
CTGGTGCCCATGACCCGGGGAATCTTAACCACCTGCTATGCCCCGCTGGTTAACAAGCTGGCAGAGAAAGAGCTTAAGAAACTCTATAAGGACTTCTATAAGGACGAGCCCTTCGTCAGGGTGACCGGCTCCCCACCCCACACCAAGCACACCTGGGGAAGCAACATTTGCCTGGTCTACCCCGCCATCGACCCGCGGGCGGGCAGGCTAATTGTTATCAGTTGCATTGACAACCTGGTCAAAGGAGCAGCGGGGCAGGCTATCCAGAACATGAACATCATGCTCGGCCTGCCCGAGACGACAGGACTGGAGGCGCTGGCGGTTTACCCCTGACTCCCACCCCACCCCCCAAACAAAAATCCCCCTCCTCCCCGATAGAGAAGAGGGGGATTAGTTTTACCGCTAGCTTTTATACGACGATAAACAGCGGGCACATCACCAGGGTAACGGTAGCCAGCATCTTGACCAGCACGTGGAGCGAAGGCCCCGCCGTGTCTTTAAGCGGGTCGCCCACGGTGTCGCCGACCACCGCCGCGGCGTGGGTGGGCGAGCCCTTGCCGATTACCTTACCCTTATCGTCCTTGAGCTGTCCGTCCTCGATCATCTTCTTGGCGTTGTCCCAGGCGCCGCCGGCGTTGTTCATATAGGAAGCCATCATGATGCCGCCGATAGTGCCCACCATCAGCACGGCGGCAACGACCATAGCGGCGTCATAACCGGGGATAAAGCGGAAGATAACGCCGATGATAATCGGCCCCAGAACCGGCAAAAGACCGGGGGCAATCATTTCCCGCAGGCCGGCGCGGGTGGTGATGTCCACCGCCCGGGCATAATCGGGCTTGGATGTGCCGGCCAGAATGCCGGGGTCTTCACGGAACTGGCGGCGCACCTCCTCGATAATCTTGGAGGCCGTCCTGCCCACCGCCTTGATCGCCCAGGCGCTGAAGAGATAGACAATCATCACCGCCAGCAGGGCGCCGACGAAGACCTCGACACGGGCAATATCAACGACATTATAGAGTCCGACCTCGCCGAACTTGATGAAGGAGACCCGGTCCAGGTAGGCCTGAAAGAGCAGGAAGGCGGCCAGGCCCGCCGAAACCATGGCGTAGCCCTTGGTCAGGGCTTTGGTGGTGTTGCCCACGGCATCCAGGCGATCGGTCACCTTGCGGACCTCAGGTCCCACGCCCGCCATCTGGTTGATACCGTTGGCGTTATCGGTGATGGGCCCGAAGGTATCCATCGATAAGACGTAAGGGCAGGTCATCAGCATGCCCATGGTGGCCACGGCGGTGCCGAAAGCGCCGGCGCCGTGGACCCCGCTCATATCCCCCATCCAGAAGGAGAGCAGCAGCGAGATGCCGATAACCAGCGCGGTAGCCAGCGTAGTCTCGAAGCCCACCGCCGTGCCCATGATAATGTTGGTGGCGGGCCCCGTCTTGGAGGCTTCGGCGATGTCGCGCACCGGCTTGAAACGCCACTCGGTATAATACTGGGTGATAAAGACGATAACCACGCTGGCGGCGATGCCGACAACGCCGGCGCCGAAGAGCCACCAGTTATCCAGCATAAAGTAAACGGTAACCGCCAAGCCCACTATGGACAGGGCGATAGCCACGAAATAGCCTCGGTTAAGCGCGTTCATGACGTTCTCTTTTTCTTTAGCCCGCACGCAGAGAATGCCTATCATGCTGGCGAGCATGCCGAAGCCGCGAACACACAGGGGGAACAGTATCCAGGCGATGTTCCCCGTGACCACATAGGCGGCGATGCCCAGTATCATGGCGCCGATATTCTCCGCCGCCGTGGACTCGAAAAGGTCGGCACCGCGCCCGGCGCAGTCGCCGACGTTATCGCCCACCAGGTCGGCGATAACCGCCGGGTTACGCGGGTCGTCCTCGGGAATGCCAGACTCAATCTTACCCACCAGGTCGGCGCCAACATCGGCAGCTTTAGTATAGATACCGCCACCGAGCTGGGCAAAGAGGGCGACAAAGCTGGCGCCGAAGCCGAAGCCGACGATAAGGTGGGGCGCGATTTCCGGATTGGTAGCGCCGCCGTAGGCGAAGAAGATAACGGTGACGCCGATAAGGCTCAGGGCGGTGATAAGAAAGCCGGAAACAGCCCCGCCGCGCAGAGCAACGTTGACCGCCTCGGTAAGGCTCTTCTGGGCGGCGGCGGCGCAACGGGCGTTGGACTTCACGGCGATGTACATGCCGATGAAACCAGCTACCCCGGAGCACAAAGCGCCGACAAGAAAGGCGACGCCGGTGCGCCAGCCGATATCAAGCGCGCTTAAGCCCTCCACCTCGGTTCCCCCCAGCACCCCCACCAGAACCCCGATAATAATGGCAATCGCCACCGAGTAGATGGCGATGGTGCTGTACTGGCGCTTCAAGAAAGCCCAGGCAGCCTGAAAGATAATGTCTCCGATTTCTTTCATCTTGGGCGTGCCCATGGGACGCTTGAGCACATTCCTGGCCAAAAATATAGCGAAGATTACAGTTATGACTCCAGCCGCGGGCACAACCCAAAAAATAACTGGCATGCCGCCTCCTTTGTGGTAAATAGTCGTCAGGATTATACCACAGCAATAGGCCAGGACAAAAGAGGTTCCCTCATTTTTAGTTGTCTTGCTTCCCAACCCTCCCGCCCTCACAGGCTCCGCCCTTGAACCCTGCTTTGGGGGGGGAAAGAAGGTCTTAAAGGGGTAAAACCCCTATAGGGTGGGTGGGACGAAAGACCTCTGGGGAAAAGGGAAGGTGGGGAACAAATCCGCCCCAAAACATTGCCTCTTTAAGCTGGCTCTGCTATGCTTAACCCGAAAGAAAGATGGCGAGTAATAAAAGCACCTTTCGCCGTACTGATTACCTCAAGATTACCATCTTCGGTTTTGCCCTGGCTGCCCTGTGGGGCAGCCTGCACACCATTATCATTCCCACCAGGCTGCTCGACTTCGTGGCGGCATCGGAAAAGAGCACCTACCTGGGGCTGCTCACCTTCGCCGGCTTAATGCTGGCCATAATAGTTCAGCCCATAGCCGGCGCCATCAGCGACCGCTCCGGCTTCAACTGGGGACGACGCCGCCCCTTTATCCTGGCGGGCACGGTAGTGGCTGTGCTCTTCCTGTCGGGAATAGGCTGGTGTGGCAGCTACCTTGCTTTTTTCGTTATCTACTGCCTGCTGCAGATGGCTTCCAATACGGCGCAGGGTCCCTACCAGGCGTTTATCCCCGACCTGGTGCCCCAGGGGAAGAGGGGGTTGGCTTCAGGGGTGAAGAGCTTCCTAGAGATAGGGGGTGGGGTTGCCCTGCTCTACCCGATAGCCATCTTCATGGACCGCTTCTCCGCCGGCGGGGGTACCTCCTGGCTATGGTTGTCCCTGGCGGCGCTGGGGGTTGTCCTGCTGGCAGCCATGACCATCACTATGCTGACGGTTAAGGAACGCCCCGGTGGCGGCAGGGTTCAGCTGCCCCTGTTCTCCACCATTTACAAGAGCTTCAAGATCAATGTCAGGGCACACCGTGATTTTATCTGGTTTATCGTCTCCCGCCTCTTTATCATGATGGCCTTCACCACCCTGCAGACCTTCGCCCTGTATTTTCTGATGGATGTCGTCGGTGTGCCCGACCCCGCCGCCGCCACCGCCCGCTTCTCCATAGTGGCTATAGCCGGCATGCTGATTGTCGCCTATCCCGCGGGGCGGCTCTCGGACAGGATAGGGCGCCGTCCCATTGCGCTCACGGCGGGGTTGCTCGGCGCGGTGGGCATCGCGCTCATATTCCTCAGCCAGCACGACATCACCCTTATCATGCTCTGCGGCGGGCTGGTGGGCATCTCCTTCGGGGCCTTTATGAGCAGCAACTGGGCTCTAGCCACCGACCTGGCGCCTAAAGGCGAGGAGGCAAGATACCTGGGGCTGACCAATCTGGCTACCGCCGGCGGCGCCGCGCTGGCGCGCCTCATCGGGCCGGTGATTGACTTCTTTAATGGCTACAGCCCTAACCTGGGCTACTCGGTCATGCTCTTAGCCTGCTTTATCTATTTTATCATCGGTTCAATGCTGATACTAAAAATCAGGCGCCGTTAGCCGAGTTAGGACAACACCGCTTCCCACCCCCAGGCACCGGCAAAGGCGATAGCTATATAGAGCACGGTCCGGCCCAACCAGCAGGCAATGAGAAACTTCCATAAGGGGTAGCGCAGGACGCCAGCGGCAATCCCGGCCAGGTCAAAGAAGAAGGGTATCAAGGAGAGAACAAAGATAGCCAGCATCCCCCACCTCTTCAACCACTCCACCATCCGGTTATACAGCTTCAGCCTCTCCACCACCCCCCGCCCGCTATAGCCAGCCATATAGCCGGTTATCTCGCCGATGGCTGCCCCCACCCCACCGGCCAGCCCCACCAGCATGGCTGAGGGCAGGACGGCGCCAAAAGCAGCCATTATCAAGAAATTGCCGGCGGGCAGAACTATGGTGGCGTTTAGGGTCAGGCTGATAAGAAAGGGGGCTAAATAGTGGTAGCTCTCCTTAAGTTCCTCAACCCTGACGGAGTAGTGGCGGTAAAAGAGAAAGATGCCTACGGTAATGGCGATAACAAAGAGCAGGGTTAGTATGGGGATAAGATTCTTCTTAAACCAGTGTCCTTTGCCCATCAAAAGTATTGTAGCACATTAACGGGCAGCTTGAAGGCTAGCCCCTTAACCGGGCCAGAGCCACTAGCCCGACAACAAGCCCGGCCAACCCCAGCAGGCCGGCCACACCCAGGCCGATAAGGGTCAGCGGTATGGGCGACTTCACGGTAAACTGCTGGCTCAGGTTGCCGACAGCCACCTCATAGGTAGCCTCGGTATCCCGGCTAACCAGGAAGGTCACCGTTTCGCTAGCGCCGCTTTCCAGGATCAGGGTCTGGGTGGCTTCCACCACGCCGTCTATGCTGAGGCTTATGGGCAGGGTGCTCATCTCACCAGAGACATTCCTGGCCTCAACCTGCACCCTGATATTCTCATCCGGGGCGGGCGTTAGCGGCTCAACCGTCAAATCCGAGAGCTCAATGGGGTTGACCACCACCTCTACGCTCGCCCTGCCTACCTCCAAGCTGCCGGTGCTCAGCCCGGGCGAGCTTTTAGCCGCCGATAAGACCAGGGTCTCGGTGGCACCAGCATCTATGGTCAGCCATTGTGAAGCCTGGGTGCCGTCGCTCAATGTCAGAGCCGCCGTGTAATCACCCCTGCCAAAGCCGATGTTGCTCACTTGAGCCCTTAACTCAAAGCTCTGCCCGCCGTCGACAAAGGCAGGCTCAACCACCACCGCACCAATCTCCAGGGCGGGGAATATATCAATCCCAGCCCGCTGGCTGGCCCCCTCCAGGTGCTGGGCGGGGATAAAATAGCCACGCGAATCGCCTACCCCCCAGGGAAGCAGCCCGATACAATTGCCCAGTTCATCGACCACCGGGCCTCCGCTCAAGCCCGACCAGCTGGTGCCGTGAAAACGCCGGGCATCCATTTCGTATATCCGGGTCGAGCTGCCCAACAGTCCCGTTTCGATGCTGGGGCCCTCTCTTCTCAGACCTTCCACCATCACGTCTGCCGCTTGCCTCATCAGCTCGGCAAAGCTATCGGGTCGTTGGTAGGGGTCGGCCATCATATGGTCCATTGCCTGCCAGAACTCCAGGGTAAGGTCAATGCCGGCATAGCCGATAACATAGGCCCGGCTGCCTTCCAGCGGCGCCGCTTCCTTTAGCGGGATGTAGGGGGTATTGCTCAGCCCGGTTTCCAGGATGGCAATATCCATGCCGGTTTCGGGGTCTTCATAAAAGCGGATGTCCTGCACCACGTACGCCTCCCCGTCGCCAGCGCGATATACGTAGTCCACCTCTTCGGTGGTGATAGTCAGCTCACCCTCCACCCACGCCCACCATGTCGACGCATAGTAATAGGTATAGAAGCTGCCAAAGTCAACCTTTTCGTACCATTCGTCTTCAAACCAGATACCGCCGAGAAAGTACATGATAGCGGCACTAGCCAGCTCTTCCTCTGACATATTAACGCAGTGAGCGGCGGTGAAGACATCGCCGTCTTCATTGGCAAAGAAGCCGCTGCCCAGCCCAAAAGGACCTCGGGCTTCAAAGTTCCACCCCCAGCCAATCACCCTGCCGTCAACCCAGGCCATAACCTCAACGGTGCACTCTTTAGCCGCCGTCACCCCTGCTGGGTATTCCGTCTCAGCGCTAAAGGCAACAGAGGGCGATATCACCAATACCAGAGTCAAAATCAGGCAAGCTGGCATCAGAATTCGCTTAAATCTAGTCATCTCTACTCCCCTGCTGGCTTATCGCTATCGGTTGAAGCCTACAATAAAGATAGGCACGTGTCAATAATGTGTGGTGTTGTTGACACGAGGGCGTCTCTGCTATACTTTAGTGACGTGCCCCCATCGTCTAGAGGCCTAGGACAGCGGCCTTTCAAGCCGTAAACAGCGATTCGAATTCGCTTGGGGGCACCAAACAGTCATCCGAGGTGTCGCTATGATGATAACCTTAGAATGCCCCAAATGTGGTACCGCGGGTAGCCAGTCCCTGCTCAAGCCAGACTACGAAGGTCCTTATCGCTGCTGGAAATGCCGGGAGCTTTTTGTCATCACCATAGAAGGCAACCAGGTCAAGGGCTGGAAGCCCCTCACCGAGGCAGAATTCCAGAAGATGCAGGAAGCAGAGGCGCTTAAGGCCAAGTTCAAGCAGCAGGGGCAAGACTAGGGCCTTAAAATTTGCCTTTTAGCTTGTCATAGGTCTCTGCCAGGGCTTCGGGTATTACCCTGACGTCATCCACCACCGGCATAAAGTTGGTGTCCCCCCGCCACCGCGGCACAACATGGGTATGGATATGGTCGTCGATGCCGGCTCCAGCCACCCGGCCCAGATTCATACCGACATTAAAGCCTCCGGGCTCAAACACCTCTCTTAAAACCTCAAGGCTGTGGCTAACGATTTCAAAGTGCTCGTGAAGCTCTTCTATGGTCAGCTCTTCCAGGCTATCCACATGGCGATAGGGGGCTACCATCAGGTGAGCCGGGTTATAGGGGTAGCTATTTAAGATAACGAAGTTCTTCTGGCCCCGGTGCAGGATGTAGTTTTGGGTATCTTTATTTTCCTTAGGTTTGTCGCACAGGATGCAGCCCTTCACTTTTCCCTTCTGGATGTACTTTATCCGCCACGGTGCCCAAATATGCTCCATTTCATTCTCCTTGTCAGCCGTTAGTGCTATTTTAGACGGCAATCTCCCCGCCGTCAAAGGGTGCCCCTCCCCCCACGTCTTTTTCCCACACCAACCCGCCCACAAAGGTCTTTCCAGAGGGGGTGAGGGTGATAATAATCTCAACCAATTGTAAAACCCGAAGCTATCGTCTATAGTAATATGGCTATACAGAAAGCGAAGGAGGGGAGGCCCATGAGTGAAAATCCCCAGTGCACCAAGTGCACCAGGGTGGTGTGCGACAGCAAGGCATCTCTAAAAGGCCCCGAAAACTGCCCGACCAAGACCAAGCAAGAAATTATCCAGCAGGCGCTGGCTGAATACGACGACCCCGAGGTCAGGGAGTTCGCCCGGCAGGCGTCCATCCAGGAAGCCGAGTGCTACATGCACCTGCCCGAAGGGCTGACCACGCGTTACCCCAGAGTAGAGGAGATAGCCCAATTCGCCAAGAAGATGGGCTACAAGAAGCTGGGGATTGCCTCCTGCCTCGGTCTCAAGGACGAGGCTAAAATACTAGCCGAAATCCTGGAAAACAGGGGCTTTGAGGTCGTCTCCGTCTGCTGTAAGGCGGGGGCGATACCCAAGGAGCGGATTGGCATTACCGAGGAGCAGAAGATAAAGGGCCCCGGCGCTTTTGAGGCGATGTGTAACCCCATAACCCAGGCCAAGATTTTGAACGAGGCAGGGACCGAGTTCAACATACTGGTCGGGCTTTGCGTCGGCCATGACTCGCTGTTCTTTAAATACGTCAAGGCCCCGACCACGGTGCTGGTGGTCAAGGACAGGGTCTTCGGCCACAACCCGGTGATGGGGCTATACCTGGCTCATTCCCCTTTCTATCGCAAGCTGCTTCGTAAGGAATAAGAGAGGAAAGATTTTGACCTACCCCGACAGCATTCTCTATCAGGTTAGCAAACCAGCCCGCTACACCGGCGGCGAGTGGAATTGCGTTATCAAGGATTGGGATAAGACCAGTCTCCGCTTTGCTCTCGCCTACCCCGACACATATGAAATCGGCATGTCCAACATGGCGCAGCCCATCCTCTATGAAATTCTAAATAGCCAGCCCGATGTCCTCGCCGAGAGGGTCTACGCCCCCTGGGTGGATATGGAAACCGCCCTGCGGGCGGCGGGCATACCTCTGCTCAGCCTTGAGTCCAAGCACCCCTTAAAAGACTTTGATGTCATTGGCTTCTCCCTGGACTACGAGCTTACCTACACCAACGTACTGAATATTCTCGAGCTGGGGCAGATACCGGTGCTGGCCTCGGAGAGAGACGACGCCCACCCCATAGTCATCGCCGGCGGCAGCTGCTGCCTCAACCCCGAGCCTATGGCTGACTTCATCGACCTCTTTGTCATCGGCGACGGCGAAGAGATTTTAGTTGAGCTGGTTGATATTTTCCGGGAGTGGAAGAAAAACAAGGCCCCCAGAAAAGAGCTGCTAAAACAGGTAGCGGCTATCCCCGGCATCTATGTCCCCGGCTTTTATGAAGCGGAATACGAGCCTGACGGCATGTTTAAGAAAATTACCCCGACCCAGGCTGAGGCTAAAGCGGTTATCCAGCGGCGAATTGCCGACAAACTGCCGCCCCCCGTCACCCGGCCGGTAGTCCCCTATATCGAGGTCGTCCACGACCGGGGAGCGGTGGAGATTCAGCGGGGCTGTACCCTCGGCTGCCGCTTCTGTCAGGCGGGGATTTTATACCGCCCCCTCCGCCAGCGCCCCCAGGGCGAGATTATCAAGGCGGTGGGAGAGCTTATCGCCAACTGCGGCTACGACGAGGTCTCGCTGGTCTCGCTGAGCACCAGCGACTACCCCAAGATCGAAGAGCTGGTGGCCGGCCTGGCGCGCCAGTATAAGAATCTAGCGCTCTCCCTGCCCAGCCTGCACATCGACAGCTTCTCGCTGAAGCTGCTGGAATCCCTCCCCGCCCGCCGCAAGACCGGGCTTACCTTCGCCCCCGAGGCGGGCAGCGACAGGCTGCGCCGCACCATCAACAAGGGCACCACCGAGGAGAAGATACTGGCCACGGCGGAGGCCGCCTTCGCCCGCGGCTGGAGAAGCCTTAAACTATACTTTATGCTCGGCTTGCCCACCGAAACCATGGAGGATATCGAGGAAATCGTCCAGCTGGTGGCTAAAATACGCGCTACGGGCAGGGGGACTAAGGGGGGAATGCCCCAGGTAAGAATCAGCCTGTCGACCCTTATCCCCAAGCCCCACACCCCCTTCCAGTGGGTGGCTCAGGAAAGTGCCGAAGGCTTAAGCGCCAAGCACGAGGTGCTCAAGCAGGGGCTGCGCCGCAAGGGCAGCCGTCTATCCTGGCAGGACCCCGAGGTTAGCCTGCTCGAGGCGGCGCTGTCGCGGGGAGACAGGAGATTGGGTAAAGTTATCTATGATGCCTGGAAGTCGGGGTCGACCTTCGACGCCTGGGACGAACGATTTAACTACCAGAACTGGCTCGACGCCTTTGCCAAAAACGGGCTGGAACCCGCCTTCTATGCCCAGCGGGAACGTTCTCTGGACGAACTCTTGCCCTGGGCGCATATCGACCCCGGGGTAACTCCCGAATTTCTTAAGAAAGAATACCAGCGTGCCCTTAAGGGTGAGGAAACCGCCGACTGCCACTATAAATCCTGTAATGCCTGCGGGCTGGAGCGCTGGCAACCCGATTGCCAGCAGAAGCTAGGCGCCTGAGCCGCCGTCAACGACAATAGTATGCCCGGTGATGTAAGCGGAGGCGTCGGAGGCTAAAAAGAGGACTGACCCCACTATGTCGCCAGGCTCAGCCAATCTTCCCATTGGTATCTCAGACTCAATCTGCTTTAGCGTCTCGGGGTCGCTCCACAGCGGCTGGCTGAACTTGGTCTTGACCAGAGACGGGGCGACAGCATTGACCCGTATATTATATTGGGCTAATTCTATCGCCAGAATCCTGGTAAGCATAACCACCCCCGCCTTAGCGATGCAGTAGGCGCCCATCTCGGGGGCGGTGTACATCGCCGCCGTGGAGGCGATATTGATGATATTGCCCCGCTTTTGCCCCACCATTATCTTGCCCACCGCCTGGGAGCAGAGGTAATAACCCTTGAGGTCGGTATCGATAACCTTGTCCCAGCCGTCTTCGTTAAGCTCAAGCAGGGGTGCCCTGATGTTCATGGCGGCATTGTTGACCAGGATATCGATGGCGCCGAACTCGGCTAACGTCTTCTGCACGAGATTATCTACGTCGGCTTTCTGGGTAATATCGGCTTGAACTGCTAACGAACGCCGCCCCAGCTTTTTGACCTCTTCGGAAACAGCATTAAGCTCGCCGTCGTCAACCACCCGGTCGCCGAGGGCGACATCGGCGCCGGCCTCAGCCATAGCCAGAGCGATAGCCCGGCCGATGCCCCGCCTCCCGCCGGTGACGATAGCCGCCCTGCCCGCTAGGGAGAAGGGTGGCGTCACTACTTGGGCTCCTTCTCGAAAGAGGCAATAGCCACCACGCTGTCGCCGGGGTCGAGCTTCATCAGCCTTACCCCCTGGGTGCTCCGGCCCTAAATAGAAATGCCCTGCTTAGGGTCTTTCTCCCTGACCGGCGTCTGGATGACAATGCCTTCAGCCGATATAATCATTACCTGCTGAGAAAGCGAGACCACCTCGGCGGCAGCAACCTGGCCCGTCTTTTCAATAATCTTAAACGTCCTCACCCCACCGCCCGCCCGGTGCTGCTTAGGATAGTCAGCCACCGGGGTGAGCTTGCCGAAGCCGCCGCTGGTAACGGCTAAAAGATAGCCTTTGGGGCGAATAATATCCATGCCCATCACCTGGTCGGCGGCGCTCAGACGGATGCCGCGCACCCCGCCGCTGGTTCTTGATGCCGCCCTCAAATCGGACACGGCAAACCGGATGGCCTGCCCCTCCTGAGTAAACAAAAGCATATCGTCCTTGTCGGTGGCTAAACGGGCGGTAACCAGCTCGTCGCCCGCCTCCAGGTCCATGGCGATAAGCCCGCTGCTGCGCACGGCGGCAAACTTATCGGCCGTTGTCTTCTTGACCTCGCCAAGGCGGGTAGCCATCAATAAATAGGAACCGGGCTCAAAATCAGGCAGGGCGACCATGGCCGTAACCCGTTCTTTATCGGCCACGGAAAAGAGGTTAATCACCGCCATTCCCTTGGCCACCCGCGAGCTGTCGGCAGGTATTTCATAGCACTTAAGGCAGAAGACCCGCCCCCGGTTGGTGAAGAAGAGCAGGTGGTCGTGGGTATCGGCCACCACCAGCAGCCTGATGGCATCTTCCTCTCGGGTCACCATACCGATGATACCTCTCCCCCCACGGTGCTGTGAGCGGTAGCTGCGGGAAGCCACCCGTTTGACGAACCCCCGGTGGCTCAGGGTCACCACCACTCTCTGGTGGGGGACAAGGTCTTCCTCGCGGAACTCGGTTATCTCCTCTTCGCTTATCTCGGTGCGGCGGTCGTCGCCGAACTGCTCTTTTAGCTGACTCACCTCTTCTTTTATCAGCAGCAGTATTCTCTTAGGGTTAGCCAGCAGGTCTTCCAGATAGGCGATGGTCTTTACCAGCTCGGCGTACTCATCGGCTATCTTGCGCCGCTCCAGGTTAGCCAGCCGGCGCAACTGCATATCGAGGATAGCCTGCGCCTGCGCCTGCGATAAGCCGAAGCCACTCATCAGCGCGCGGCGGGCAACCTCGGCCGTGGCCGATTTCTTGATGGTGGCAATCACCTTATTGATGTGGTCCAGGGCGATTTTAAGCCCTTCCAGGATATGAGCCCGGGCCTTAGCCTGCTTTAATTCGAACTTGGAACGGCGGGTAATAACCTGGTGGCGGAAATCTATGTAGTACTGGAGCGCTTCCTTGAGGCTGATTACCCGGGGCTGGCCGTCAACCAGGGCCAGCATGTTAACGAAGAAGGACGACTGCATGGCGGTATGTTTATAGAGGTTGTTGAGCACCTGCTTCGGCTGCGCCTCTCTCTTCAGCTCGATGACAATGCGCATCCCCTGCCGGTCCGACTCATCGCGCAGCCCGCTGATGCCCTCAACCTTTTTGTTCTTGACCAGCTCGGCTATCCTCTCCACCAGAGCCGCCTTATTAGTCTGGTAGGGCAGCTCGGTAACCACTATCTGCCGCCGCCCCTCGCCGGCGCCGTCACCGACCACCGCCTTAGCCCGCACCACCACCTTGCCCCGCCCCGTGGCGTAGGCATTCTTAATGCCCTCCCCCCCGCGTATAATGCCGGCAGTGGGGAAATCGGGCCCCTTAACGAACTGGGTAAGCTCGTCGACGGTGGCTTCGGGGCTCTCAATGAGGTAGGCGATGGCATCACAGACCTCGCTTAAGTTATGCGGGGGAATACTGGTAGCCATGCCCACGGCGATGCCGGCGCTGCCGTTGACCAGCAGGTTGGGCAGCTGGGTGGGCAGCACCAGCGGCTCTTTAAGGCTATCGTCGAAGTTAGCCATAAAGCCGACGGTATCTTTATCAATATCGGCCAGCATCTGCTCGGCGATAAGCGCCAGGCGCGCCTCGGTATAGCGCATCGCCGCCGGCGGGTCGTTATCTACACTGCCGAAATTGCCCTGCCCGCTAATCAGCGGGTAGCGCATAGAGAAGTCCTGCGCCATACGCACCATGGCTTCATAGACCGGGGCATCGCCGTGAGGATGATACTTACCCAGCACCTCGCCAACGATACGGGCGCTCTTCTTGTGCGGGCTGCTGGGAGCCAGCCCCAGCTCATCCATGGCATAGAGAATTCGCCGCTGCACCGGCTTTAAGCCGTCGCGCACATCGGGCAGGGCGCGGGAAACGATGACGCTCATGGCATAGTCCAGGTAAGAGCTTCTCATCTCATCTTCTATATTTATCGGTCGGATCTTGCCTAAAGCCATATCTGGTTAAAACCTCCTGCTCCTAGTTATCCCCGCTATCATCCACATCAACCGACTCGTCAGCCAGGGTCTCGATATGCTCCAGCTCACGCCGCAGCATCTTATCGCTGAGATAGAGGCGCAGGCTCTCCATTCCCTTAGGGGGGAAGGAAAGCTGCCCCAACTGCGAGGGGTCCTGGTATATCTCCCGGATAATGACCATTACCCTCTCCTCGCTGGCGCTGACAATAGCCGCGCTGTAGCGGTTGCCGCCCCCCATCAATTTAATAAGCCGCTGCCCGTGCTTGGGCTCGACCTGCCCCACATACTCACCCCGGCCGTTCTCCACGTTCAAGCCCGAGCCGTCTATTTTTAAATATACCCTATCGCCAGCCCCGATTTTAGCCAGCACCGATAGCGGCGCCAGTCGGGAAAGGTTGACCACCCCCGTCTTACCCGTCTCCTCGATAAAGTGCTGGGGCTCAACCTGGTCGGAATCAGCCGCCGAGCCAGCCCCCTCCCCCAGATAGGAAAGGCGCTGCAGGTTCTTCTGGGCGATGATATTATAGGGGTCGAGCTCTATAGCTCTCTCGTAGGCCTCTTTGGCCGGTGCGTACTCCCCCAGCTCGATATAGGCTCTGCCCAGACGATTGTAGGCATCAACATCGCCGGGGAAGCTGGCGATTAAGTCCTGGTTAGCCGCCACCGCCTCCCGCCACCGCCCCTGCATGGCCAGGGCTATAGCCTGCTTGCTGCGCTGCCGCCTCAGCCTTACCTGTTCCTCTTCCTGATAGGCCATCCTCGTCCCCTGCAATCGATCTAGAACATAGTATTTTACTCCAGCCAGAGCCGCTAAACAAGCCAGGTCAGGAGTAAGCAAATACTATTTTTAGCCCTTTGTAAATTACTCTTCAATTTCCAGCTCAAAGGCACGGTGTAAGGCCTGGACGGCGTCTTTGACCCTGGCTTCATCGATGATACAGGTGATTCTTATCTCCGATGTGGAAATAAGCTGGATGTTAATCCCCTGCTCGCTGAGGGCGGAAAACATGCGGGCGGCAAAGCCGGGGTTATTCTGCATGCCGGTGCCGATAATGCTGACCTTGCCCATTTTGGCGTCGCTGACGTACTCCCTAGCGCCGATTGACTGGCATATCGGCCCCACCACCGCCATCGCCTTATCCAGCTGGCTTTTAGCCACGGTAAAGGTCAGGTCGGTGATATTATTGATACTGGCGTTCTGTACAATGGTATCGACGTTGATATTGGCTTTGGCTAGCGGCACGAAGATAGCCGCGGCAATACCGGGTCGGTCGGGAACGCCGACCACCGTTATCTTAGCCACATCAAGGTCGTGAGCTATACCCCGCACCTTATTTCGTACTTCCATAGACCCTCCTCCATGAATTAGTGTCCCCGGATTATCGGTGAAGCTGGAAGCCACCAGAATGGAGATATGGAATAGCTCTCCCAGCTCAACCGCCCGGGGGTGCATTACCTTAGCCCCGTAGCTGGCCATCTCCAGCATCTCCTCGTAGCTGATCTCGTCCAGTTTCTTGGCTTCAGGGGCAAGCTTGGGGTCGGCGGTATAGACCCCCTCGACATCGGTGTATATCTGGCAGACCTCCGCCGCCAGGCTGGCCGCCAGCGCCACGGCGGTGGTATCGGAGCCCCCCCGCCCCAGGGTGGTTATATCCATCCCTTCGGTAATCCCCTGGAATCCGGCGACAATGACGATATTCCCCTTGTCCAGCTCGCTAACCACCCTCTCCGGGTCGATCCGCTGAATCCGAGCCTGGCTATAGGCGGCATCGGTCCTTATCCCCGCCTGGCCTCCGGTGAGGCTGATGGCTTCGTAGCCCATCTCCTCCAGCGCCATGGCCAGCAGGGTGCTGGAAACGACCTCGCCGGTGGAAAGCAGAAGGTCGAGCTCGCGGTCATCAGGACGTTTGGTCACCTGGTAGGCAAGCTTGAGCAGCTTATCGGTGTTATCCCCCATCGCTGAGACGACGACCACCACCTCGTTGCCCTTATCCTTAGTGGCGGCGATGCGCCGGGCCACGTTCTTAATCTTATCGGCATCGGCTACCGAGGTCCCGCCGTATTTTTGAACGATTAGAGCCATTAACTCTTAACCCCCCACCAACTTACCCATTATTTTATACCCATCGGCAACCAAAAGACCAGTGTTTTTTGCCGCCGCCTCGGTGAATTTTTCGGCCCCGTTGGGCTTAAAGCCCACCCCCCACAGCAGAAAGGGCACCGGCTCCGGGGTATGGGTACGGAGCTTAATCGGGGTGGGGTGGTCGGGCATAGCCAGCACCCTTAAACCGTCTCTTTGATACGAGCGCAGCCGCCCGATAACTTCACTATCTATCCTCTGGATAGCCTCAACCTTGTCATCGATGGCGCCGGCGTGAGCCGCCTCGTCGGGCGCTTCGATGTGAACCACCACCAGGTCATGCTCCTCAAGGGCTTTGAGGGCGCCATTCGCCTGGGCGGCATAGTCATTGTCCAGTCCGTCGCTCACCCCCGGTATATCCAGGACCTTCATCCCTATCATCTTGGCCAAACCCTTGAGCAGGTCGACGCCGGAGGTGAGTGCGGCACCAAGACCGTAGACCTGCTGGAATGGAGGCATCTCCGGCACCTGCCCGCTGCCCCAGAAGAGCCAGATGGTGGTGGCGGGTATATCGCCTTGGGACTGCCGCTTAACGTTTATCGGGTGGTCTCGGAGCACTTTTTCAGAGCGTTGCATTAAATCCCGTAAAATATCGCTGCCCTTACCCTTGGGCAAAAACTCAGCCACCGCTTTATCGGGTATATCGTGGGGTGGGGTACAGGTCGCCGATAACGCGTCCTCATGCCCCCCGAGCTTTAATATA
>JAUWXS010000005.1 GCA_030616265.1 Dehalococcoidia bacterium | reverse complement strand
GGTGTCTAAGAGGGGCGTCAACCGCTAAATATGTTACGGGGGGATTAAGGGGGGCGAAGCCCCCCTTCTAAAAACTGTTTCCCCCTTTCCTTTGAAGGAGAGGGGGATTAAGGGGGTGAGGTTGATAATAATAACTTGCTCTATCAGGCGGCTCTGATTATAATAGGTGGGGTTAATTTAGAGAGTAGGTGAGACTAGATGCAACAATACGGACCGGAGAATATCAGAAACGCGGTTTTGCTGTCTCACAGCGGCGCTGGCAAGACCTCAGCCTCGGAGGCAATGCTGTTTAGCGCCGGCGCCATTAAGCGGCTGGGCAAGGTTGACGACGGCACCACCACCTCGGACTACGACCCTGACGAAGTAAAGCGGCAGATTAGCATAAGCCTGTCCCTGCTCCCCTGTGAGTGGAAGGGGGCCAAGCTCAACCTTATCGATACCCCCGGTTATTCCGACTTTGTCGGCGAGGTCGGGGCGGCGATGCGGGTCAGCGAGGGGGCGGTGATTATGGTCTGCGCCGCTTCGGGGGTGGAGGTGGGCACCGAGCAGGTGTGGGGATACTGTGAGCAGGGCACCCTGCCCCGGCTTATCTTTATCAACAAGATGGACCGTGAGAACGCCGACTTTAACAAGACGGTGGGGCAGATTCAGGCCCGCTTTGGCTCTAAATGCCTGCCGCTGCAGCTGCCGATAGGCGCTCAGAATACCTTTGAGGGCATAGTCAACCTGCTGACGATGAAAGCCTATACCGGCACCGAGGCTAAAGAAGCCGAGGTACCTTCGGCGCTTCAGTCCCAGGCTGATTCCTTTCGGGAGAAGCTGATAGAGGCGGCGGCCGAGGTTGACGACAAGCTTATCGAGAAGTATCTGGAGGGGCAGGAGCTGAGCCAGGAGGAGCTTGGCGAGGGCCTGCGCCAGGCGGTAGCAAGCGGCAAGGTTGTGCCCATTCTGACCGGCTCGGCATTAAAGAATGTCGGCATCGGCCTGCTTATGGACGCCATACACGATTACCTGCCTTCGGCTAAAGAGCGGGCGGTGGTGACTGTCAGCGATTCAACCCAGAAGACAATGGAGCCCAGCCCGGATGGTCCCCTAGCCGCTCTGGTCTTTAAGACCAGCGCCGACCCCTACGTGGGCAAGCTTACCTACTTCCGCGTCTATAACGGCGCTATTAGCAGCAACTCCCATGTGTGGAATGCCAACCGGAAAGGCGCCGAGCGTATCGGTCAGCTGTTTGTGCTGAGGGGCAAGAACCAGGAGCCGGTTCCCCAGATCGGGGCCGGGGATGTGGGGGCGGTGGCCAAGCTGACCACGACCAGCACCGGCGATACACTATGCACTCAGGCTAAACCGATAAAGATTGCCCCTATCGAGTTCCCCGAGCCGGTTTTCAGTCTGGCGGTCCACCCCAAGACCAAGGCTGACGTGGATAAGCTGGGAGCGGCGCTGACGCGGCTTGTCGAGGAAGACCCCACCATTGAGGTGCACCGCGAGACCGGTACCAACGAGACGATTATATCGGGGATTGGCGAGTCCCAGCTTGAGGTAGCCGCCGACAGGATGCAGCGTAAATTCGGTGTCGGGGTGAAGCTGGAAATGCCCAAGGTCCCCTATAAGGAGACGATTACGGCTGGTGCCAAGGCCGAGTATAAGCATAAGAAGCAGACGGGGGGGCACGGCCAATACGGGCATGTCCTTCTTAAGCTTGAGCCTTTACCCCGCGGCAGCGGCCACGAGTTCGCCGGTAAGATAGTGGGCGGCGCCATACCCAGAAACTATATCCCCGCCGTGGAGAAGGGGGTTAACGACGCCATCCAGGAGGGGGTCTTAGCCCGCTACCCGGTGATTGACATAAAGACGACGGTCTATGACGGCAGCTTCCACCCGGTTGATTCCTCGGAGATATGCTTCAAGATTGCCGGGGCCGGGGCGCTTAAAAAAGGCCTGGCCGAGGGGCAGCCCATCCTGCTGGAGCCGATAATGAATATCGAAGTTACTATTCCTGAGGACTACACCGGTGATATTATCGGCGACCTTAATACCAAGCGGGCGCGAGTACAGGGGATGAATCCGGGGGGTGGGGTTAATGTCATCGAGGCCCAGGTGCCGCAGGCTGAGATTTTGCGCTATTCCATCGACCTGAAGTCGATAACCCAGGGGAGGGGCAGCTATAAAGCCAGCTTCAGCCACTACGAAGAGGTGCCGGCTCACATTGCCGAGAAGATTATCGCCTCCAGGCAAGCCGAGAAGGCTTAGAACTTTAGGTAGACCTTATCTCCTGCCTCATAAAGACCACATAGCTGATAGCGAAGCAGACAGCGGTTATGGCTATCAATGCCGTGAGCTGGGGCCATACGATGAGCAGGCTCTGGTCCAGAGACAGGGGGTTGGGCAGCATCGAGCTGGTGGTGGTGGTTAACAGTCCATATCCCCGCCAGGCCGGGATGAGGAGCACCCAATAAGCCTCTTCGAAGAGGAAATAGGGGGAAAGGCGCATCAGCATCAACTGCACGCTCACGGAATTGCTCACCGCGGGCACGAAGAAGCTGATGTAGGGGTTGAAAACGGAGGCGGGGATGCCGAGCAATATCCAGATAGCCATCGGGAATAGCAGGGAAACAGCCAGACTGCGGAAGAGCACCGAGAAGAGTATCGCCAGCCCCATCCAGAAAGCGCCGTAGATAACCGCCGAGATGAAGTAGATAAATATCCTGATGATTTCCTCGGCAGTGGGGGGCACGCCGATCATCCTCAGTCCGTAGCCTCCAACTATGAGTATGATAGCCCCTATCATGATGGCCAGGGTAATTATGCCCGCCAGGAACTTGCCGTTGATGACGCTGTCCCGATAAATAGGCTGGGAGAGGATGCGGTTGAGCGTGCCGCTGGAGCGCTCGCCGTTTATGGCGTCGAAGCCCAGGGCGACGCCGATTATGGGGACGAGCATGGCAATGAATACAACTAACGAAGGCAAGTCTTCCCCGGTGGTGAACAGTTTGATGAAGACGGGGCCGGGGTCGATGGACGCCTCGCGGATGCCGTAGTAGGCGCCATAGATGGCGGCGGCGCTGGCGATAAATACTAAGATAAATAATACTAAACACCTTATGCTGGTGAAATAGTCAACCAGTTCTTTGCGCAGGATAGTCAGCATTTCTTAAAGTCAGCCTTCGTGGAAATACTTCATATAGATATCGTCCAGGGAGAATTCCTGGATTTTAACCTGAATTAACGCCATGCCGCTTTGCACCACCGCCTTGGAAATCTCCGCCCGCAGGTCGGAGTCGGCGGTTATGCGCAGCACCTTGCCCTCGGCTTCTACCTTTCTTACTCCCTTAATCTTTTTAATAACCTTTACCAATTGGGGGCTGGGCTCGGCGGTCTCCACCTCTATGCGATAACGGCCTTCAGCCAGGGCGTCTCGGCCCACTTCGTCCAGAGAGCCTTCGACCACCATCTTGCCCTTGGAGAGTATGCCGATGCTGTGGCAGACCCGCTGCACCTCGTAGAGGCGGTGGGAGGAAAAGACCACCGTCGTGCCCGTTTTGGGCAGGTTGGCGATCAAGTCGATAATCTGGTTGATGCCTTCGGGGTCGAGCCCGGCGGTGGGTTCGTCGAGAAAGGCTACCTTGGGCTTTTTGACCAGCACGTCGGCGATACCTAAGCGCTGCTTCATCCCCCGGGAGAACTTGTTCACCGTCTTGTCGCCCACCTCGCCCAAGCCTACCGATTTCAATACCTGTTCGATGAGGGGTTCGGACTCGGCGTAGCCGATGTTGTTAAGCTCGGTGATGAACCTGAGGTTTTCCCTGGCGGTGAGGGTATCGTAGAAGCCCACCTTTTCCGGCAGGTAGCCGGCCAGGCGCTTTACCTTGAGCGGCTCGCGGGTGGAGTCGAAGCCGTAGACCTGGGCGGTGCCCGATGCGGGCTCGGTCAGCCCCAGCAGCATGAGAATGGTAGTGGTCTTGCCGGCGCCGTTGGGCCCGAGCAGGCCGAACACCTCGTTTTCGGCGACCTGGAGGTTGAGGTTGTCGACTACGGTGACCCCGTCGTACTTCTTGGTCAGACCCTCGGTCTTAACTACAATCTTTTTGCCCATATTTTACCGCCGGCTGAAACGCATGAAGATAACGGCTAAGCCAGCAATTACCAGCACTATGATGCCAATCCCCACCCATCCCCAGATGGCCGGCGTCCTAACGGTAACCCTGATTTCCATGCTATCCGAAGCCTGCGTGCCCGATGCCCTGACGAGAATTTCGTAGTCACCGGAGATGGCGTCGGGGGGCGGCTTGATGTTCATCTCTACGGTCTGGAAATTGCCCGCTGTCACGGAACTTATATTGGTCGGGGAGAGCTCAACCGCCCACCCCCTCGGTTTGTTGGTGGAGAGGCTGATACTGTCGATATCGCCGGTGCCGCTGTTGGCTACGGCTATAGTGAAGTAGTTTTCCTCGCCCGCTTGAGCCGTGGTGCTGAGGACACCGTCGGGCGTGGTGAGATACATGGAGTAGCTGGCGGGTATGGAGGTTACCACCGCCGTGAGCTCAATAGCGCCCTGAATGTCACCCGAGCTTACCTCCACCGTTATCGGGTATTCCCCCAGTTCGGGGATAAGCCAGGGGACGGGGGTGGCGATAACGACTATCTGCTCTACGGTGGAGGTTTCGCCCTCTGCCGGCGGCTCCATCCTTATATCCAGTATCTGCCTGTCCCGGGGGTAGGATGGGGTAATGAAGGTCGTCCAGTCCGTAGGGCCAGTAGCCACCAGGTCGAAGACCCGCGCCTCGGTGCCCGTGTATTCCAGTCTAACCGTGAAATCGACGCTTGCCCCGGAGACTATCTCCAGCTTGTAGTAGTCAGCGGTAAGCTCAATGGTGGTATCCTCGTCCTGTGCTAAAACGGGGCTTAACGAAAAAAGAGTCAGTAAGCTCGCTAGCAAGATACAGAAAGAGATTGTTCTTCCTATTTTCATTACTTTGCCCCCTTGCATGAATTATTTCAGTATCATATCAGAGCCGCAGGTCAATATCAAATCATTTTACTCAGCGAGCAGCTCTTTAAGCTTCTCGGTGAAGGCGGGTAGTGCCTTCTTCCAGTCGCCGACCAGGCCGAAGCGGGCTTCCCTGAATATATTGGCTTCGGAGTCTTTATTTATGGCGACTATGGTCTTGGCGCCGGAGCAGCCCGACATGTGCTGGCTGGAACCGGATAGGGCGACGGCGATATAGAGTTCGGGGGCCACAATCTTGCCGGTAAGACCTATCTGCGCCCCGGCCGGCACCCATTCGTTATCGCAGGGCGGGCGGGTAGCGCCCACCGCGCCTTTAAGCATCTTGGCCAATTCCTCTAGCTGGGCAAAGCCTTCAGCGCCGCCGATGCCCCTGCCGCCGCTGACCACCACCTCGGCGTCTTCCAGCTTTATTCCTTCCACCTTTTCCGCCACCTTCTCTAATACCTTGGTCCTTATCGTCGAGGGGTCCAGGGCGGCGTCGACCTTAACCACTTCCCCTTTTCGGGAGGGGTCGGGCTCTAAGGGCGTCATTGTCTTAGCCCTGACGGTGGCTATCTGGGGGAAGGAGTCGGCGGTGAAGACAGCCAGGGCGTTGCCGCCGTAGACGGGCTTGGTCTGGAGCATGAGCTTGGACCGGGGGTCAATGGCCAGCTCCAGGCAGCCCAGAGAAGCCGCCGTCTTGAGGTGGAAAGCCAGCCTCGGCGCCAGGTCGCGACCGATGGAGGTCTGCCCCAGCAGTATAATCTGGGGCATGGCCTGCCCGACTACCTTTTCCATAACCGAAACATAGGAATCGGTCTGGTAATCTTTGAGCTGGGGGTCGTCAACGACATATACCTTATCGGCGCCGTAGGCGATGGCTTCTTTAGCCAGGTCGCTTAGGCCGCTGCCGACCAGCACCGCCGACAGCTCCTGCCCCAGGTCGTCAGCCAGCTTGCGGCCGCAGCCCAACAGCTCGGTGGCGATTGCCGCCAGTTTATCTTCTTTAGTTTCACAGAAAATGAGAACACCTTTATTTTCAGCCATGGCTCTACTCCTATAATACCTTTACTTCGCGCAGTTTTGCCGCCAGGTTAGCCGCCGCTTCTTCGGGGCTTTCGCCTTCAACAATCTCGCATTTGCCTTCGCGGACGGGCTGGAAGAGCTTGAGCAGCTTGGTGTGCCGGCCGCTAGTCCCTATCCGGGAGGCCTCAACGCCGATGTCGGCTGGCTTCCAGATAGTTGGCTCCTTCTTTTTGGCGCCCATAATCCCCTTGATGGTGGGGTAGCGGGGCTCGCCAATCTCGTTGCTTACCGTGATTAAGCAGGGTAGGGAGGTCTCAATCACCTCATAGCCTTCATCGGTTACCCGTTCCAGCTTTGCCTTGCCGTCGCTTACCTCTATCTTCTTGACCAGGGTGACGCTGGGCAGCCCCAGGATTTCGGCGATGCCTGAGCCTACCTGCCCCGCATTCCAGTCGGATGCCTCCCGACCGCAGAAGATGATGTCGTATTCGCCTATCTTCTTGATAGCCATAGCCAAAGCGTAGGCGGTCGACCAGCTGTCGCCGCCGTCGAAGGCTTCGTCCTCTAATAAAATCAATTCGTCAGCGCCCATCGCCAGCGGTTTTTTGACGATGTCCCGGAGCCGGTTGGTGCCCAGGCTGACGGCGGTGACCTTGCCGCCTATAGCGTCCTTAATCTTGAGCGCCGCCTCGACGCCGTATTCGGCGTAGGGGTCAATTACGGGCGACACCCCCTGGGGCGGCACCACCTTGTTGCCCGCGGGGTCGATCTTGAAGCTGGCGGGGGGTGCTTCGGGGTCTATAACTTGCTTGATGCAGACAATCATGTTCATAAAGCTCTATTCCTCCTGCTTACTGCTTGCCTTCGCTTAAAAGTCCAAGTAACTAATTTAGCATCGGGGCGGTTAAGTGTCAAGGCGAACCCGGAGGTAAGGTATCGATGTCAATAACAATGCCCTCGCAGTCAACGGGGACTTCGAGGATGTCTTCGGGGTGTTCCTTGATTATCTCTCTGCCCCCGATATCGCTGCTCAAACGGGATAGCTGCGCCTGGTATTTCCTGGCGAAGATAAGAGGGTGCCCCCTCTTGCCCTTATAGGTGGGGATGGCGATACCCTTATGGTTATTACCGAATTCATCTATCAGCCGATTGATGGTGGGGCTGTCGACATAAGGCTGGTCGCCGAGGCTGAGCATGAGCGCCTGTGCCTGGTTGTCAACGAATTTCAGCCCAGCAGCTATGGAGGTGCCCATCCCCTTTCGGTAGATCGGGTTTACCACCATCTTTATCGGTCGGCCCGATATTTTTTTCATGACCTCTTCAGCTTTATAGCCCAGCACGACGATGACATCGCTTATCTTAGAACCGAGGAGGTTATCCAGGGTTTGTTCCAGAATAGTGCTGTTGCCCAGGGGCATCAACTGCTTGAGCCGCCTCATGCGCTTGGCTTCGCCCGCCGCCAGCAGTATTGCCGAGACCGAGCCAGCCTCCATTATCCGGCCACCTTGTCTTTGCTGAGATTAAGGCTTACCATCCGCTCGATGCTGCCCAAATCAGGCACGACCTCTATTTCACCGTTGGGGAAGAGGCCGTGCAGTAATGTGGTTACCACCACTCCCTGCCCCTGGCCTATCTCCAGAAGCAGGTTGCCTCTCGCTGATAGTTTGCTCTGAGCCTGGCGGCACAGCTTGGCTATGCTTTCCGTTCCGTCGGCGCCGCCGTCAAGGGCTATTAATGGCTCAAAGCTCGTCGGGGCGAGTTCTGCTTGCCTGACATAGGGCAGATTGGCAATTATAAGGTCAACCAGCTCCGGCAAAGGCTCAAGCATATCGCCCTGGAGAAGATGAACCCTGTCGGCTACCCCGTGTTTCTGGCAGTTGATACTGGCGACCTCAAGGGCGGCGGCTGATATATCGGTGGCGTAGATTTTAACCCCCGGCAGTTCCAGCGCCAGGCTTATGGCAATCGCCCCGCAGCCGGTGCCGATATCGGCTATGGTGGATAAGGGGTGGTCTTTGTCTAACTTCAGGGCTGTTTCCATCAGCAGCTCGCTTTCGGGGCGGGGGATGAGGGTGTGGGGGTCGACATAAAAGTCGAGCCCGTAGAATTCGCGGCGGCCGGTAATGTAGGCGGTGGGCTCGCCACCGAGGCGGCGCTCGACCAGTTGCCAGAAGATTTCTTCTGGCTGGGGGCTTAATTCACGGTCAAGGTCTAGATATAGCTGGGTTCGGTCTATTTTTAGGGCATGCCTGAGCAGTAGCTCGGCTTCCAGGGGGGCATCTTCGATATCGTGTTCGGCCAGAATGCCCCGGGCATGGCTGAGAGCCTTTTTAAGGGTCACGCCGGTTGCCCCTCCGGTCGTTTCTGTTCGCTGGTGGCCAGGGCGTCAATAAGCTCGTCAAGCTCGCCATCCAGTATTCGGGGCAGGTTGCGCAGGTTTCTACCGAGGCGGTGGTCTGAGACACGGTCCTGGGGGAAATTGTAGGTCCTTATCTTTTCGGCGCGGTCGCCGGTGCCCACCTGGGAGCGGCGCTGTTGGGTTATTTGCTCCTCCTGTTTGCTGCGCTCTATATCCAGGAGGCGGGCGCGGAGCACCGACATCGCCTTGGTCCGGTTTCTTAGCTGGGAGCGTTCGTCCTGGCAGGTGCTGACCATGCCGGTGGGGAGGTGGGTGATGCGGACGGCGGTGGCCACCTTGTTTACATTCTGTCCCCCCGCGCCCCGGCTGTGGTAGAAGTCAATCTTAAGGTCGTCGGGTTTGATGTCCACTTCCACCTCGTTGGCCTGGGGGAGAACGGCCACGGTGGCGGTTGAGGTATGGAGCCGGCCTGAAGATTCGGTAACCGGCACCCGCTGTACCCGATGAACTCCTCTTTCGTATTTCAAGCGACTGAAGGCGCCTTTACCCTTTACCTCAAAGATAATCTCCTTGAAGCCGCCGATGCCGCTCTCGTTGCTATTAATAACATCCACCTCCCAGCCCTTAGCTTGGGCATAGCGGGAATACATGCGGAAGAGGTCGGCGGCGAACAGTCCGGCTTCATTACCGCCAGCCCCGGCCCGAATTTCCATAATGATGTCCCGGTCGTCGTTGGCGTCCTTGGGCAGGAGGGCAAGCTTCAACTCTTGAAGCTGACGCTCCAGCTTTGTCTCCAGGCTTTCTATCTCCTGCTTGGCCAGGGTGGCCATGTCTTTATCCAGATCGCCGTCCAGCATCGCTTTTGTTTCTTCCAGCTGCTTGGCGGTTGCCTTGTATTGCCTGTACGTGGTGACTAAATCCTCAATGACCGCCCTCTCTTGAGCCAGCGCC
Organism: Dehalococcoidia bacterium; assembly: GCA_030616265.1. GTDB lineage: Bacteria > Chloroflexota > Dehalococcoidia > Dehalococcoidales > BS750m-G39 > E44-bin88. The sequence goes on along the minus strand of JAUWXS010000005.1, from coordinate 6,028 downwards.
CGCACCTTTTTCAGGTCGGTGGCGATTTCGGGCTTGGCGATTTGCCGATTTAGCTCTTCGTAGTGCTTTTCTATTTTTTCTAGTCTTTCCAACATGGCTTGTCTCCGATAGCAGAATTATAGCACAGGCATAGCTGGCGCTCAAATGGGGGGTTTTGCCTCACCACCCCACCTTGGCGAACGTGCGTTTGTTATCCCACCCGTCCCGCCCTATAGGGGTTAGACCCCTAGGAGACCCTTTATTGGGGGGTATGTATAAGTAGCTAATTCCGAGGTGTTTGGCACTCGCGGGGAATCCGGCAAGCCCCGCTTCGCGACGCGGGACTTATAGGCAAAGGGTAACATTTATGGCTGCCATCTCCATCGGCGGACTATAGTGAGGCTTCTTTCTACCATTATCCTACCATTATCCTACCATTATCCTTATAGACCTATAAGCTGGATAGATTTTCTGTCACCGTCAGAATCAACCCTGTATATCTACAAATCATTTTCAGTAGTCTGAATTATGTTTGCTCCTTCTTGAGCTCAGCAATATGCTCTTCCACTCCTGCGGCTTCTGCCTTAAGTTGCTTTAGGTATTCCTCAAGCTGGGCAATGACCTCTTCTTTACTGATGAAGTGCCGGTGTCTGAACAGCCGAAAGTCAGGCCCGTGATGCATACCGCCTCCGTGGTGACAGCCACCGCCATGATGCATTCTGCCCCGGCCCCCGTGGCCGTGATGTCCCCATTTCCCACCATGACCCATTCCGGGCCCTCCCTCGTGACCATGGTGTTCGTGACCACATTCAGTCTCGTGATACATCTTGTTCCCTCCTATGCCATCGACTCTGTATTGAACTTTAGCTTCTTTTGACCCTTTTTACAAGTGCACATGGCGTAGCGAGTTCCCTATCTGGGCAGGCCCCATTTCTCGACGTAGTGAGCCGCCTAATAGGGAAAGGCGCAAAGGTCAATTTTTGTGGGGTTTGGCACTCGCGGGGGATCCGGCGGGCCCCGTTTCGCGACGTGGGGATTTATATACGATTATCATATGTTATAATATGAAAAAAGTGAGTAAATATGTCTACCGATCATTTGTCTAACCTTGTAGAGGCACCAAAGCTGTGCTTAGATTTCCAGGGTTTTGTAGCAAGGGTATTTTTCCCTAAAGGGCCAAGCAAAGCGCCAACTAGCCCCGGTTTCTGCTGGTCATTTCCTTATCAGCTAAACTTTAAGCCGATAAAGTCATGTGTACGGCTGTGCCAAATATTGAGGCTGCCATCTTTTGGAAGCTCAGACTCCATATTTTATCGGGCGGCATCAACTTTGGAGAACCCTCGTGATACAAGCAACTGGCAAGATTTCGTGACCTCGATTATGGTTCTTAAGTCAACCTTCGAAGATGCGAGAGATGAGATACTAGCTTTTTGTTCATCGTTTGATGAGGTTGAGAAAGAGCGAATGAATGAGGCAATACAGTGTTACTTCGAGGATTGCAATTATGCCTGCGTTGCTATGTCAGTTAGTGCAACCGAATCAAGGTTGCTCAAGCTTATGCTCCTCGCAAGTCCCGAATCAAAGAAGGCTCTGGAGAAAAAGACGCTTGGGGAGTTAATAAAAGAATATTTGGATAATAAGGCTAAATACCAAGAAGTAATCCCGGAGAAGCATGAGCACCTATTAGGTTTGTGTAATACATACAGAATATTCTCTGTACACCCTAAGGCAGAAAAAATAGATTCAACAACAGTTAACTCAATATTCAATCTAACCATACTCTTCTTGACAGATCAAAATACAAAACCTGAAGCCATTAAAGTTAAACTGAGTACCAAGGTGGAAAAAAAGGAGAAGTAGATAATCGAGAATAAGAAGCCCAAGGATGAGAGGTGAGGGGCAAATAAATAGAAATAGGTGGCTCCCCGAGTAGGACTCGAACCTACAACCTAGCGGTTAACAGCCGCTCGCTCTACCGATTGAGCTATCGGGGAACACAGAGAAGATGCCTATCATTATTGCCTTTACCGAAGTCGGCGTTAAGCTGGCAGTTAAAGCTAAAGGGTTTTAGGTGGCTGCAGGGGTTTCACCGGGGTGCAGCTTTTTCCATTTCTCCAGCAGTTTCTCCCGGCTTTCCTTATGGTCGGGGTCGGGTATACAGCAATCCACCGGGCAGACCTCGACGCAACGCGAGCTCTCGTGAGAACCTACGCACTCGGTGCATTTATCAGGGTTAATTATATAGATTTCATCTCCTTCAGTGACAGCCTCATTGGGGCATTCAGGCTCACAGGCTCCACAGCTTATGCACTCCTCGGTAATCTTTAAGGCCATTTCTTAAACTATCCTCCTGGTCTTGATTGAGTTTTATTTTACCATTATTCCCCAGTTCAATGCACCTTTTATTCACCTCCTTGGATTGCCCCCACCTCAAGCCGTTTTTAGTCGGGCGGCTCTTCCTTCATCCAGATTCGGTACAGCTTTTCGCCGGTTTCCTCAAAGCACTTAAAGCCCGTAGAGTCTATTTCTTCTATCTCAACCTCGCCCAGCTCCCGGCACTGCTCCAGCCAGTTTTGGAAGTGGGCCCCGCCGCCGAAGTAGACCTTGCGCCACTTGTTGCCCTGCTCGTCAGTTTTTTCTCTGACCAGCTCTTCCTGAGCCAGTCTTTCTTGTTCTCTGGCCTCTTCTTCAACCATCCGTCTCTCCCTTAATAGATTAAGTCCAGGGCGGCGCTTCGTCAAGGGGCGGGTTTTTGGCAGCCAGGGCTTGCTTTAGGGATTTTCCGAAGGCGTTCATAATCTCGGAATCGTAGCTTTCAATCTCGCCCTGGTCGCAGAGCCTAGCCAGCTCGGGGTCGAGGGGCAGTTGCCCCAGCAGGGGCGCCTTCGATGCCTGAGCCATTTCTTGTCCCCGGCTGGGGCCGAAGATTTCAATCCGCTTGTCCATCTCGGGTATGTATAGATAGCTCATATTCTCCACTACCCCCAGAATGGACTTGCCCATTTTTTGAGCCATGTTGACCGCTTTTCGGACTATCATGGCGGTCAGGTCCTGCGGGGTGAAGACAATAATAACCCCGGAGACGGGGAACGACTGCATTACGGTAAGGGGGGCATCGGCGGTGCCGGGGGGGAGGTCGATGAGCAGGTAGTCGAGCTTGCCCCAGAGGACATCTTCCCAGAACTGCTTGATGGTGTTGCTGATGAGGGGGCCGCGCCAGATAACGGCGTCGTCTTCCTGGGGCAGCAGCAGGTTAATGGACATTATTTCAATCCCCGCCCGTGAGAGCACGGGCAGAATTCCGCTCTCGCTGCCGCTGGGGCGGCTGGCGATACCGAACATCTTGGGGATGCTGGGGCCGGTGAGGTCGGCATCCAGTATGCCCACTTCGTAGCCCTGGCGCTTGAGGGCAATGGCGGCCAGTCCCGCGACCAGCGATTTGCCCACCCCGCCCTTGCCGCTCATCACGGCGATGATGTTGCCGATTTGATTTATCTCGACGGGCTTAGCCGCGGTGAACTCTATCTCCACCTTCTTTACCCCCGACAGCTTCCCCACTACATCTCTGGTCTTGGTGCTAACCCATTCCTGAACCTCGTCGTTGAGGGCGGTGGACGACAGGGTTATTTTGACCTTCCCGCCGGAGGTCGTAACCTGACGTACCAGATTCAGACCGTTAAGACTCCGCATAACGCCGGGAACCATTACCTTTTCCAGGCTCTCTCTTACCTGTTCTCCGGTTGCCATAAAAATTTTCTCCCCTCTCTTTAGCTAGTCTCTTCGGCCGAATATCCGGGTGCCGATTCTTACCAGGTTGGCCCCTTCTTCCAGAGCCACCGGGTAGGAGTTGGTCATGCCCATGGATAGATAGTTCATCTCGACATTTGGTATCGCCAGCGCTTTGATGCGTTCGAATATCTTCTTTGTGGTTACGAAATAGGGCCTAGAGTCTTCGGGGTTGCCGAAGCGGGGGCCCATGGTCATCAGCCCCATTACTTTTATGTTGGGCAGGCTTGAGATTGCTTTTATCAGCGCTTCGGCTTTTTCGGGAAGCACCCCCGATTTCTGCTTCTCCCGGCCGCTGTTTATCTCGACCAGCACCGGCATGACCTTGCCCATCTGGGCGCAGCGCTTGTCAATCTCCGTAGCTAAATCAACCGAGTCGACGGTCTCTATCATGTCGAATATTTTTACCGCTTTTTTCACCTTGTTCTTTTGCAGGTGGCCGATCAGGTGCCACTTTGCCTTATCGCCGATGGCGGGGTAGATTGTCTCGGCTTCCTGGACGTAGTTCTGCCCGACAATCTTTATCCCCGCCTCAACGGCCTGGAGCACTTCCTCCGCCGTCCTGGTCTTGGCGGCGGCGACCAGCTCCACGCCGGGGGGCAATTCGTTTAATAGTTTCTGGCTGTTTTCCCTAATTCCCATAACGAAATCCTTTGGGGCTAAGCGGCTCCTCTCCTCATGGTGATAGCGGCGATGATGGACATGATAATAGCAAATCCAACCAGTACCGCCAGCTCGAAGACGACATCGAGCAGGCTCTGGCCGGCCAGCATAATGTTGCGCAGCCCTTCCACGCCGTAGGTCAGGGGCAGTATCTTGGAGAGCCACTGCAGGTAGTTGGGCATCTGCTCCACGGGCCAGATAACCCCGCAGAGGAATATCTGGGGGAAGATGATGAGCGGGATGAACTGCACCATCTGGAACTCGTTGCGGGCGAAGGTGGATATGAATATGCCCAGGTTGACGGCGCCGGCGATGATGACAATCTGGAAAACGAAAATCTGCCAGAGGTCGCCGTGGTACTGGACATCGAGCACATAGATGGTGAAGAGGACGACAATCAGCGTCTGGAGCAGGGCGAAGATAAAGAAGCCTAATAGATAGCCGACGACGATATCCAGGCGCGACACCGGCGACGCCATCAGGCGTTCCATGGTGCCCTGAGAGCGTTCCCTCAAAAAGCTGATGCCGGTGAGCAGGAAGCTGAAAAAGAGCGCCAGTGTCGCCAGCAGCGCCGGGGCGATATAGTCCAAGACAGTGCCCTCGGGGAAGCTCAAGCCGATGAGGGTCATTACCACCAGCGGCATCAGCACGATTAAAATCATGGTGCGGCGGTCACGTATTAGCTGTTGTATCACCCTGCCGGCGATGGTAAGTGCCTGGTTAAGAAACACTTTTGTCCTCGCGGTGGATGAAATAGAGAAAGGCGTCTTCTAGATTGGCGCCCGATTTGCCGGTGGCTTTGCGTAGCTCAGCCGGCGTGCCCCGGGCGATGAGCTTGCCGTCACGCATAAAGGCCAGGTGGTCGCAGTGGGCGGCGTCGTCTATAGTATGGCTGGAAACAATAAGGGTGGTGCCCTGCTTGGTCAGGTCGGTGAAATGCTCCCAGAAGGTAACCCTGAGTTCGGGGTCGAGCCCGACGGTGGGCTCGTCGAGAAAGAGCAGGGGAGGGTTATGGACGATGGCGCAGGCCAGGCTGACCCTCTGTCTCATGCCGCCGCTCAGCTTTAGCACCGAGTCTTTACGGCGTTGCCAGAGGTCGACCAGTCTTATGGCTTCTTCTACGCGCTTGGCCCGCTGGCGTTTATCGCTGAGCTGATAGACGCGGGCGAAGAAGTTTACATTCTGGATAACCGATAGCTCGGTGTAGAGGGAATGGAGCTGGGGCATATAGCCGATGAGGTGGGCGGTCTGGCGGGAGGGGGTCTGCCCCAGGATCCTTATAGTGCCCGATTTCGGCTTTAAGAGTCCGACAAGTAGCCGAATGAGGGTGGTCTTGCCGGCGCCGTTAGGTCCCAGCAGGCCGAAGCTTATACCCCTGGGCACCTGAAGCGTTAGCTCGTCGATTGCCTTGATATTTTTGTAGTGGAACGAGGCCTTGTCTACCTCAACCGCCGCTGTGGCCGCTTGCCTCTTTACCATTTTTGTCAGCTTTAAGAATATAGTTCTGCGCCAGATTAGTCAAGCGGGTGGGGTGGGGTGCATGAACTAATGAGAGTGGCTGCCGAGCCAGGATTCGAACCTGGGCTAAGGGATCCAAAGT
>JAUWXS010000140.1 GCA_030616265.1 Dehalococcoidia bacterium | reverse complement strand
AAATAAAACTCTCCCCCCGAGCCCGCCATGCGGGCTCGGGATTTCAGCCGTCATCAAGGTTTGCCGATGGCTATTTTTTCTTCATGAACATGGCGATCAGGTCAATGGGCAGGGGGAAGATAAGGGTGCTGTTGCGCTCGGTGGCTATCTCGGTCAGCGTTTGCAGGTAGCGAAGCTGCAGCGTCACCGGCTCCCTGGCCATAATGGCCCCGGCCTCGGCCAGCCTCTCGGCAGCCTGGAACTCGCCGTCGGCGTGGATAATCTTGGCTCGCCTCTCTCTTTCCGCCTCAGCCTGAGCCGCCATCATCCGCTTCATCTCGTCCGCCAGCTCAACCTCCTTAATCTCTACCGTGCTGACCTTGACCCCCCAGGGGTCGGTGTGCTCGTCGATTATCTTGGTCAGCGACTGGTTGAGCTTTTCCCTCTGCGTCAATAGTTCGTCCAGCTCCGACTGCCCCAGCACGTTTCGCACCGTGGTCTGAGATATCTGCGAGGTAGCTCTGATGTGGTCTAAGACCTTGACCACGGAAGCCTCGGGGTCAACTACCCGGAAGTAGGCGACGGCATTTACCCTCACCGTAACATTGTCCTTGGTGATGCACTCTTGTGATGGAACATCCATCGTTACCACCCGCAGGTCTACCTTCACCAACCGGTCAACGAAAGGAATGATGAAAAACAGTCCAGGACCCTTAGCTCCAACCAGTCGCCCCAGGCGGAAAAGGACCCCCCGCTCATATTCGGGGACAATCTTGATGGTCATGGAAAGAAGTATGAGCACAGCTAAAGCAATGACACCGTAAATAATTGGGCTCATTTATTTACCTCCTCTATTCTTTCTTGACTACTCTTAGTTTTAAGCCATCGACCTTGGTGACAATCACCTCCTCTCCAGGTTTCACCCTACCCTTCTCTGATATTGCCGCCCAGCGTTCGCCCTCAATCAAAACTATTCCTTTGGGGTCCAGGGTTACCTCGACTTCGGCAGTCCTGCCTACCAGCTCTTCCCGGCCGGCAGACACCTGCTGGCGATGGGCACGGACTACCCGCTCAACAACAAAGGCTAAGATGCCAGCAACACAGATAGCGATTACAACAATCAACCAAGTGTCCATTTTAGCTATTAAGACTCCTCACCAAATTAAGATTTGCGAATAGTTTTTTTGCCCTTGCTCCTTTTCCTGGTTACATACAGCCTTAAGCCGTCAACCTTGGTTATAGTCACCTCCTCCCCCGGTTTCACCCGACCTTTCTCCGCTACTGCCGTCCAGCGTTCGCCCTTAAAGAGGACTATCCCCTCGGGTTCCAGGGCGGTCTTAGCCACGGCGGTCTTGCCCACCAGCTCCTCCCGACCCGTGTACGCCTGGCGGCGATGGGCGCGGACTACCCGGGTAATGACAAAGGCAAAAACGGCGGTAATCAGAATGGTAACTACGGCAATCAGCCACGGGCTTACCTGAAACAGTGCCCCTTCCTCGGGGAATAGAATCAGAGAGCCGAGGACGAGGGCAACTATGCCCCCGGCGGTGAAGAGGCCGAAGGTGGTGGTAAGCACCTCACCGATAAACAGTCCGAAGGCAAGCACGATAAGCAGTATGCCCCCCAGGTTGGCGTCCAGAACGCCTAAGGAGTAGAAGGCAAGCAGCAGGCTGATAGCACCGATTATACCGGGAAAGAATGTCCCCGGGCTGTAAATCTCAGCGATAATGCCGATGCTACCCACGCTGAGCAGTATATAGGCAATATTGGGGTCACTGATGGCGTGCAGGAAGCCCTCAATAAGGCTCATTTCATTTCTGGTAGCTTCGTAGCCTGAGGTGTCAATGGTAACCTCCAGGCCGTTGGCCAGAGTGACCTCCCAGCCGTTAATCAGGGCGATGAGCTCGTCCAAGCTACCCGCCCGAAGGTTGATAAGGTTAGCCTCCAGGGCGTCAACATCGGTAAAAGACTTACTTTCGGTTACCGCTAGCCGGGCTTCTTCAATATTACGACCGCGCTCCTGGGCAATGGTCTCCATCCACTTGGCCGAGAACAAGACTATCTTCTGCATCTGCTCCTCAGGTATCTCCTCCCCACCCGCCGCCACCGGATGGGCGGCGCCGATAGTGGTGCCCGGAGTCATTACGGCGATATGAGCCGACAGGGTAATAAATGTCCCCGCCGAAGCCGCCCAGGCGCCCTGGGGGGTAACGTAGACGATAACCGGCACGTCGGCGTTCATAATCGTCTGCACTATCCTCTCCGTCGAGCTGAGCAAGCCTCCCGGTGTGTCCAGCTCGATAATACAGGCCAGGGCGTTCTCATCTTCCGCCTTTTCAATGCCCCGCTCAATATAATCAGCCACTACGGGAACAATGGTGCCTTCGACATGGAGGATATGGATTGACTGA
>JAUWXS010000044.1 GCA_030616265.1 Dehalococcoidia bacterium | reverse complement strand
AAAAGCCTCAACCTGCGCCAGCACGGCCCCATTCTGGTCAGCTGCCCCTCCTGTGGTCGAGCGGAGGTAGATATAGTAAAATTAGCTCAAGAAGTTGAGGAAAAGCTATTAAACATTGACCAGCCGATAAAGGTGGCGGTGATGGGCTGTGTGGTCAACGGCCCCTGTGAAGCCCAGGACGCCGATATCGGCATCGCCTGCGGCAAGGGCAGAGCCGTCTTGTTTAAGAAGGGCAAGAAGATTAAAACTATTGAGGAAAAGGACTTTATCAAGGTATTGATGGAGGAGGTGGGGAGGTTCTAGCTATGACAGAAGAAAAGGGGAAGTTTGAAGGGGCGTAGCCCCTTCACAAAAAACTCCCTCCCCCTCTCCTTTGACCCCTCGTAAGGAGAGGGGGATACAGGGGGTGAGGTAGATAAAGATAATAAACAATCGACCATCGAGGAATAAGGAGGCACAGCTATGGCTAAAGCGAAACCCCTGACCCGTAAAGAATTGCTCAGCATGATAAAGAGGCACGGCGGGAAGGCTGAGGGTCTCGACCTCTCAAGAAGAGAGTTCGAGGACAACATTGACCTCAGCCAGCTGGACCTTTCCGGTATTCTGCTCCGGGAAGCCTCGTTATGGTATGCCCGCCTGGAGGGGGCTAATCTATCCGGCGCCCAACTGGAGAGGGCTATCCTGCGCGGTGCCCACCTTGAGGGGGCTGACCTGTCCGGCGTCAACGCGGATGGGGCTGACCTGCAGGGCGCTCACCTTGAAGGGGCAAACCTGTCTAAAGCCCACCTTAAAAAAGCTGAATTACTGAAAGCCTACCTGGGCAAAGCCAGTCTGCCCAATGCCCGCCTTGAAGGAGCCGAGCTGGAGGAAGCCCATCTCGACTGGGCCGACCTGTCCGGCGCCTACCTTAAAAAGGCTTACCTGATGAAGGCGCACCTGGAGGGGGTTAACCTGAGCCGCGCCCACCTGGAAGGGGCTTACCTGGAGGACGCCAGCCTGGAGAGGGCAAACCTATCGGGCGCCCATCTGGAAGGGGCAAACCTGCAGCGGGCCGACCTGCGGGGGGCAACGCTGCACCGGGCACACCTCAAGCAGGCAAATCTTAAATACGCCAACCTGCGGGGTCCCGAGACCAATCTTATTAAAGCCGACCTGGAAGGCGCCCAACTCTATGCCGCCGACCTCTTTCAGGCCAACATAGAAGGGATAAAATGGGACGCCAAGCACATGGTGGGAGAGGAGCAACTGCATAAAGAGGAAGAGAATGATAAGAAAAAGCAGGAACTAATAAGGGAAGCCGCCAGCGTCTACCGCAACCTCAAGATATGGCACACTGAACAGGGCATGTACGACCTGGCTGGCGAGTTCTTCTTCCGCGAGATGACGGCCAAGAGAAAGGCGCTAAAATGGCGGCCCCACCCCTTCCCCAGATTATGGTCTGAGCTCGTTTCCTTTACCTGCGGCTACGGCGAAAGACCGTTAAGAGCCATCGTCTGGGCGGCTTCAGTCATCGTCGGCCTGGGCATCATCTACTTCCTCATCGGCGCCGACTGGCAACTGGATGCCTTCGGCAACTCCCTAGCCTTCAGCACCATGTCCTTCACCTCCATGGGCTACGGCAGCTGGCTGGAGGCGAGCAACGCCTGGATAAAGGGCATCGGCGCCTTCGAGTCGTTTATCGGGGTCTTCACCATCGCCCTCTTCCTGGTAACCTTTGTCAGAAAAATGACCCGCGAAAGGCTAGAATAAAGCCGTCCGATATGATTTAATGGTAGAGAATTTAGAGAAATCCAACCGGTACAAGGAGGTAAGCTAAAATGGCCAACTACCCGATAACCCTTGACATTGAGTTTCCCGATAAACTCTCGCGGTTGACCACCTTCTTCCGCTACTTCATGGTCATCCCCCAGATGGTCGTCCTCTACTTTGTGGGCATAGCCGCGGGCGTCGTCCTCTTCATCTCCTGGTGGGCGATACTCTTCATGGGCCGCTATCCCCGCTGGGCCTTTGACTTCGTCTCCGGCTATCTTCGCTGGTCAACGAGGGTCAACGGCTACTCCTACTACCTGACCGATAAATACCCACCCTTCAGCATGGACTGATATATCTAAGGCGAAAGGACTTTAGGGTAAGCTCAAGGGCTTCCTGCTAAAACTATGCGCATATCGAAGCTATTCGGTAAAACCCAGAGAGAGGTACCCGCCGAGGCGGAAACCACCAGCCACCAGCTGCTGCTGCGAGCCGGTATGATACACCAGGTAGCCGCTGGCGTCTATGCCTATCTGCCGCTGGGGTGGAGGGTGCTCAATAAGTTAGCCGCTATAATCCGCAACGAGATGGACAGGGCCGGCGGGCAGGAGCTGATAATGCCCGTCCTCCAGCCCCTGGAGCTTTGGCAGGAAACGGGCCGAGACAAGGCTTTCGGCAAGGGGCTTTTCACCCTCTCCGACCGCCGTGAGCGCCAGCTTGCCCTGGGCCCCACCCACGAAGAAGTCGTCACCGAGCTGGTAAAATACAATGTTCAGAGCTACCGCGACCTGCCCCTGCTGCTCTATCAAATCCAGAACAAGTTCCGCGACGAGCCCCGCCCCCGGGGCGGGCTGATACGAGTCCGCGAGTTCCTCATGAAAGACCTCTACAGCTTTGACACCGATGAGGCCGGGCTTGATGCGAGTTACCAGAAGATGCTCCAGGCGTATAAAAATATCTTCGACCGCTGCGGCCTGCCCACCATACTGGTTGAGGCTGACAGCGGCGCCATCGGCGGCAAAGAGTCCCACGAATTCATGACTATCGCCGAGAGCGGCGAGGACGAGATTATCTACTGCGAAAAATGCAAGTACGCCGCCAACGTGGAGAAGGCGGAGTGCGCCAAGGAAAAGCTGGAGGCGGAGGAGCCGTTGCCGCGGGAAGAGGTGGCTACGCCCGGTGCCGGCACCATTGAAGAGGTAGCCGATTTCCTTAAAATACCCCCCAGCCACACCCTCAAAGCCGTGTTTTACATCGCCGACGGCAAGATGGTCTTCGTCGTCATCAGGGGTGACATCGGGGTGAACGAGGTAAAATTACAGAACGCCCTGGGCTGCGTTGAGCTACGGCTTGCCACCGAGGACGAGATTATAAAGGCCGGTATCGTCGCCGGGGCGGCATCGCCCATCGGCATCAAGGGCATCAAGGTCATCGCCGACAACTCCATAACCTCGGGGGCGAACTTTGTCGCCGGCGCCAACAAGCCCGAGACCCACCTCAAGAATGTCAACTACCCCCGGGACTTCAAGGCTACTCTGGTGACCGATATCGCCCAGGCTCGTGCCGGGGACAGGTGCCCCAAGTGCGGCGGCAAGTTGGCATCCACCCGCGGTATCGAAGTCGGGCATGTCTTTAAGCTGGGCACCTTCATCAGCCAAAAGCTGGGTGCCCTTTTCATCGACCAGAACGGAGCCTCTCACCCCAGAGTGATGGGCTGCTACGGCATCGGCCTCGACCGCCTGCTGGCGGCAGCCATTGAGCTCAACCACGACGATAAAGGCATTATCTGGCCCGTCTCCATCGCCCCCTATCAGGTATATCTCTGCCCCCTCTATAAGGAAAACTCCAAGGCAGAAGATGTTGCCGAAAAGGTCTACGCCGAGCTAGAGGCTGAAGGCATAGAAGTTCTCTTTGACGACCGCAGAGAGTCGCCAGGGGTAAAGTTCAACGACGCCGACCTGCTGGGGATACCGTTACGGGTCACCGTCAGCCCCCGAACCCTGGAGAAAAATAGCGCTGAAATAAAAAAACGCTCGGAAAAAGAAGCTCAACTGGTGCCGCTAGAGGGGATAGCTATAAAGCTCAAAGAGCTTATTAGCCAGGGTTTATCCCGACTGTCTAATTCGGTTTGACGGCATGAATTTTTATACTTAGAACCGAAGGGGCAAACTCCGCTGCCTCTTGAAACGTTATCCCTAGATTCTCAATCAATGCCTTTGCTGTGAGGTCGTTAGCCATACAATCTATAGGGAAGGACGGCTCATCAGCTATCCTGACATCCTGAAATCCTGCTTCTTTAATAGCACCTATATATTCGTCCTTCATTACGGCTCCCGAAAGACAGCCAATATACGCCTCAATTGAGTTCTTTATAACGTCGGGGAGCTCCTTCAACAAAACTATATCCGAGACCATCAGCCTGCCGGCTGGCTTTAGCACCCTGAATGTTTCTTTAAAGGCCTTTCCTTTATCGGGCACAAGATTGATAACACAGTTTGAGACGACTACATCAGCCGAATTATCTGCCACCGGTAGATTCTCAATCTCTCCAAGCCTGAACTCCACATTCGTATAGTCACCCTGCCTGGCGTTTTCTCTTGCCTTTTCAATCATCTCCGGTGTCATATCTACACCGATAACCCTGCCCTTCTCGCCAACTTTTTCAGCGGCAAGAAAACAATCCAACCCCGCACCCGAACCAAGGTCAAGAACAGTCTCCCCTTCCCTCAAAGAGACAAGCGCCACCGGGTTTCCACAGCCGAGGCCTAAATTGGCGCCCTCAGGGATGGTTTTAAGTTCTTCCTCAGTGTAGCCTATGCTCTTACTAATATCCTGGGCTAAATCGGTGCTCCCACAGCACGAACTCACCGGCTGGCAACAGGAACTGTCCTGCTTGGCAATTCTGGCATAGCCCTCTCTTACCACTTTCTTGATTTCTTCTTTCTTCATTTTCAATCACACCCGAAGCTATTTAATTTCATTCTCATTATACCATAAGGAGCCTATTAGAGCTTACTTATCTGCCTCACCCCCTTGATTCCCGATTGACGAAGAATTAGAATCAGGGAGTCAGCTGTTAGCAAGAAGAAAGGGGAGAAATGGCTAAGAAATGCTTGATTCTTTACTCATCGTACACAGGTCATACAGAAAAGGTAGCAAAACGATTTAAGAGCACCTTCGAAAAGAACGGCTGGGAATGTGATATGTTTAAGGTCCGCAGAAAAGCGGAGGATATTTTTAACCCCCCCTTTGACCTTGCCAACTACGACTTCTTGTGTGTAGGTTCAGGGGTCATATTACATCTTCCCTACAGCGAAATACTAGCTGCAATAAGAAAGCAAATATACGGGATAGACCCCAGAATACCCCTTAAAGACAGGGGTGAAACCCTCACTTACATAAAAGAGCCGATACCGGAAGCCCCTCCGCCTACCAAAGATGAGCGAGTCCTGAAGTTGCACAAGAAAATAGTGCTTGGGCCTGATTCCAAAAAGGCGATCGTTTTTGTTACCTACTCCGGGTATGAATTTGGCCCTAAAGAAACTGAACCAGCCCTGCAACTGCTGGCGTTGGAAATAGAACATCTGCGATTCCAATGTATCGGGCGTTTCTGCTGTCCGGGAAAATATCTTGATGACCCAACACCCAGGACATTTCACGGGGATATACGGGACAGGCCCAATGAAAAAGACCTGCTGAAAGCGGAAATGTTCATAGAGGAAAAGCTGGAGGAAATAGCGGACAGACCCTCTTAAAGCAACTACCGGCGTATGGCTGGCAGTCTAATATCAGCCCCGCAGGCTAGCCCCCAGCTGCTTGGAGAGCTTATCCAGGATTTGCTGCTGGACCTTGTTGACCTCGTCGTCGGTCAGGGTGTGGTTCGGCGACTGGAAGGTAATGCGGTAAGCCAGAGACTTCTTGCCCGCCGGCAGCTGCTCCCCGCTATAGAGGTCGAAGAGAGCGACTTCGGTCACCAGGGGAAAGCCCCGCATAATAGCCTGCGCCTGGGCGTTGCTCACCCCGGCGTCGACCACCAGCGCCATATCCCTGACCACGGCCGGAAAGCGCGAAATCGGCTGGAATAGCTCGTGCCCTACGGTAAAGGGCAGTAATGTCGTCAGGTCGACCTCAAAGAGATAGACACCCCCCGAAAGCTCAAAGGCATCCAGCACCTTGGGGTGCAACTCGCCGACCACCCCCAGCCTTTTCCCCTCAATAGCTATCGCCGCCTGCCTGGTCGGGTGTAGGCTCTCGTCCGAGCCCACCTCGAAGCTAACTTCCACCCCCAGCTGCCCAAATAGCCCC
>JAUWXS010000162.1 GCA_030616265.1 Dehalococcoidia bacterium | reverse complement strand
CGGGCTCTGGCTATGATCAGCGCTGGCTCGATAGAGATTGAGGCGGCTACCGCCGAGATCGACGAAGAGCTCTGTTCCGGGTGTAAGACATGCTCTGACCTGTGCCCGTTCAATGCCATTTCCTTTGACGATGAAAAGCAGGTGAGCCGAATAAACGAAACGCTGTGCAAGGGCTGCGGCGTCTGCGTCGCCGCCTGTCCCAGCGGCGCCCTTAAGGGCAAGCACTTTACCGCCGAAGAACTTTTTGCTGAGATAGAAGGGGCACTGGTATAAACCAGCCTTAGGATATAGAGAAAAGGAGGAGTCTAAATGGCCGAGACAATGGTCAAAGCTCCTGCCGCCGACGTGAGCTTTATTAACGAGGTCTGCTCCATCCCCGGCGGCGAAGCTATTAATTCCTGTATTCAGTGCGGGGTGTGCACTGGCTCCTGTCCTACCGCCAGCCAGTGGGATAACCCGCCGCGGCGGGTTATCGCCATGGTGAGAGCCGGGCTGAGGGACGAACTGCTATCCAGCAATTCCATGTGGTTCTGCGTCTCCTGCTATTCCTGCACGGTGCGCTGCCCGCGGGATATTAAGCCCGCCGACATTATGCACGCGCTGGAGATTATCGCTATCCGCAGCGGTAAGAGCACCAAGCAGAGCCGAACGCCGATTATGTATCAATGCTTTGTTGACTCAGCCAGGGGCAACGGCCGGGTCTATGAGCTGGGCATGATGATTAAGCTTTTTTTGAAGACCAACCCCTTCTCCGCCCTCAAACTGGCGCCGGTGGGGTTGGGCCTGCTATTGCACAAGCGCCTGCCGCTTACACCGAGCCGAATCAAGGGAATGAGTGACCTTAAGGCTATCTTAAATAAAGCCAGGGAACTGGGAGGTGCCAAATGAAATACTATACCTATTACCCTGGTTGTTCGGCGGAGGCGACGGCTTCCCCCCTGGGCATTTCGGTGGCTCCGGTGGCTAAGAAGCTGGATATGGAGCTTGCCGAGCTCGAGGACTGGAATTGCTGCGGCTCCACCCCCTACTGGTCAGTGGATAAGCTGGAGGCAGCGGCCATGGCCACCCGAAACCTGGCACTGGCTGAAAAGAGGGGCTTTGACCTGGTAACGCCGTGCTCCAACTGTTTTGTCATCCTGCACGAGACCAATAACTACCTTAAAAAGCTACCCGACTTCAAAGAGAAGGTGGATAAGGCGCTGGCGGCGGCCAAGATGAAGTATAACGGCGGGGTCCGGGTACGTCACCTGGCTGAAGTTCTTTATACCGATATTACCCCCGACGGCATCGCTGCTAAAGTGACCAAGCCCCTTAAGGGGCTTAAGGTAGGCGCCTACTACGGCTGTCAGCTGATGCGTCCCGACGGCTTTGACGACCCCGAGTCCCCCCATTCGCTGGACGAGATAATAACCAGCCTGGGTGCCGACGCCGTCAACTGGGAGATGAAGGCTCGCTGCTGCGGTAGCTCACTGGTTATGCCCGAGCAGGAGGTTGCCCTGGGGCTGGTTAATAAGCTGCTTAGAAACGCCACCGAAAACGGAGCGGAGTGCCTGATTACCCCCTGTCCCCTATGCCAGATTAACCTCGACGCCTATCAGAGCGTGGTCAACAGCCAGTTCAAGACCAACTATAATATTCCCGTTCTCTTCGTCACCCAGTTGATGGGTGTTGCCATGGGTATC
>JAUWXS010000054.1 GCA_030616265.1 Dehalococcoidia bacterium | reverse complement strand
GAAAAAGACCCTGGTGCCGACGGCGGCGAAGCTATCTTCGAGCTCATCCTGCCTGGCTTTGACCTGGGGCAGGTCGAGCTTGTTGACCGCCACCAGCTGCGGCTTCTTGGCCAGCGCCGAGTCGAAGAGGCTGAGCTCGGTGTTTACCTGCGCCATAGCCTCCGCTGGCGAGGGCGAGCCGCCGTCAAGCAGGTGGATGAGGACACGGGTGCGCACAATGTGGCGCAGGAAGTCGTGGCCTAGCCCCTTGCCCAGGTGGGCGCCGTCTATCAGCCCGGGAATCTCGGCCAGGACAAAGCTCTGCCGTCCGACCTCAACCATCCCCAGCACCGGCTCCAGGGTGGTGAAGGGATAGCCGGCTATCTTGGGCTTGGCCGCCGAGACCGCCGCCAGCAGGGTTGACTTGCCCACATTAGGATAACCGATAACGCCGACATCGGCAATGAGCTTGAGCTCTAAAATTATGGAATGCTCCTCTCCCTCCGTCCCCTCCTCAGCGGTCTGGGGGGCCTGGTTGGCCGAAGTAGCGAAGCGGGCGTTGCCCCTGCCCCCCTTCCCTCCCTTAGCCACCACCACCGATTGGCCCGATTGATCCAGGTCGGCGATAAGGCTATCGCCGCCCATCTGCGACGTATAGGAGACCACCGTTCCCACCGGCACGGTCAGGGTCAGGCTTTCTCCCTTCCTGCCGTGCTTATCTTTGCCCCCGCCGTTCTTACCGCTGGCCGCCTTGAAGTACCTTCTGCCCCGAAATGCCCTCAGACTGGTCACCGACTGGTCAGCCACCACCACCACATCGCCGCCATCACCACCGTCGCCGCCGTCAGGGCCGCCGAAGGGGACAAACTTCTCGTGGCGGAAGCTGACTATTCCATCACCCCCGTCTCCCGCCTTAAGCGTTATCTCGGTTCGGTCAAACATAATGCTACTCTAAAAGGTTTTATCAACATCTTAACCGGCTTATTAGGTATTACCTCTTAAATAATTAATGTCTATGGTTAATAACACTAATTATAATACCACCCGATGGCTGCTGGCTAGCCTTAAGCGGTGAATTCCGGCAAAAGGGGCTAAAATCAAAGCTAAATCGTTTCAAACCTTTCCCCAAGTTGGTGGTGATTATCCACATTCGCCGGCATTGCTGGCAGGGGGTCTGTTTACAGACGGTTGATTTTCGGTGGGCAGACGGGCATTCATAACCGG
Source organism: Dehalococcoidia bacterium (assembly GCA_030616265.1). Taxonomy (GTDB): domain Bacteria; phylum Chloroflexota; class Dehalococcoidia; order Dehalococcoidales; family BS750m-G39; genus E44-bin88. The sequence goes on along the minus strand of JAUWXS010000054.1, from coordinate 4,227 downwards.
CTACTTCGGCTTGAGGTATATGCCCTGCTGGATGTCGAGCATTTTGCGTCTCAGGTAGGGGTCGTTATCCATGTCGGTGGCTATCTTCTGGGCGGCGTGGGTGACCGTGGAGTGGTCGCGGTTGCCGAACTCCAGACCGATTTGAGCCAGCGAGCAGCTGGTGGCCTCTTTGATGAGGTACATAGCTACCTGGCGGGCGAGGGCGGTGGCCCGGTCTCGCTTGCGGCCCTTGAGGTCGGCGGGGGTCAGCTGGAAGCTATTGGCCACGGCCTTTATTACTGTATCGGGGGTGACGGGGGTGCTTTTTGTCCCCTTGCTGGCGATATCCTCCAGCGCCTGGGCGGCTAGCTCAGGGGTGAGCAGGGCCCTAAACAGCCTGGCGTAGGCGATAGCCCGGTGCAGGGAGCCTTCTAATTCTCTGATGTTCTGCTGAATGCGGCTGGCGATAAGCTCCAGCACCTCCAGGGGGACCTCGGTTTTTTCCTGCTCGGCCTTAGCCTGCAGGATGGCCAGGCGGGTGTTAAAATCGGGCGGTTGGATATCGGCAATCAGCCCCCACTCGAAGCGGGAGCATAAGCGGTCGCCGAGGAGGGGCATGGACTTGGGGGGGCGGTCGCTGGTAATGACAATCTGGCGGTTGGCGTTGTGCAGCTCGTTAAAGGTGTGGAAGAAGCTCTCCTCGGTCTGCTCCTTGCCGCAGATAAACTGGATGTCATCTATCAACAACATATCAACACTGCGGAATTTGCTGCGGAACTCCTCGGTGCTCTTCTCCCTGATGGCGCTGATGAACTCGTTGGTAAACTGCTCGGCGCTGATGTAGAGAGCCCGAACATGGTTTTCCCGGGCTATATAATAGATGGCATGGAGCAGGTGAGTCTTGCCCAGCCCCACCCCGCCGTAGAGAAAGAGCGGGTTGTAGCCGCGCCCCGGGCTTTCGGCGGCGCTCAGGGCGGCGGCATAGGCTAAGCGGTTATTGTGGCTCACCACGAAGGAATCAAAGGTATACTTGGCGTTGCCGGCGGGGTGAGCCGTGGGCGGAGAGGCCGTGGTCTGGCGGGCTGAGCTTACCCGGAAGAGGACCTTGACTTCGGGCCGAGTAAGCCCGATGAGGGTTTTTTCGATCAGGGAGCGCTGGTTCTTGTCCAGGTATTCGGCGACGAAGGCGTTGGGTACGCTGACAACAAACTGGTTATCTTCATAGCTAAGGCCGCTGGTCTTTTCCAGCCAGGTGCGGTAGTATGACTTGGTTACCTGAATTTGCAGTTCACCTAAAGCGGCTTCCCAGATTTCTTGAGCTGAACTGGCTCCCATAAGATTCCTTACCTCTCGTTAAGATTAGTCGCTTCAGGTCTATAATTTAGAGCAGCCTGCAGTGCTGGGCAGCGGGATAATTACGTAGCGGAGATCGGGGAATGCGGGAGGAAATCAGCGGTGTGATATATAGAATAATGTTCTGGGGTGGGCGATGGCAAACTTTTTAGGGGTAGTTGGGGGGGGTTTGGGGCCCCTGTTTTCCCTTGAGAGGTCTGTCAGGCTTATTCTTTTGCTTGATATTTCAAAGATAGCTATAAAACGAAAACTTGTTGCCAAAAAGTTTTAGTGTTAAAATTTTAGCCCGTGGAGGCTTAAAGTGCGCGTTGTTTTTATGGGCAGTCCCCAGTTCGCCGTTCCCCCTCTGGAGTACCTTGTGCTCGGTGGCTATGAGGTAGCGGCGGTCTATACCCAGCCCGATAGAACGGGGGGGCGGGGGCGTGCCCTGGTGGCTTCCCCGGCCAAACAGGCGGCACTGGCCTTGGGGCTGCGGGTGGTGCAACCAGCCAGCTTGAAAGAAGCGGCAGCAGTGGAGCAGCTGGCCGGCTTTAACCCCGACCTTATCGTGGTGGCTGCCTTCGGCCAGATTCTGCCCAAGTCGGTTTTGAGCCTGCCCCGCCTGGGCTGCCTTAATGTCCACCCTTCGCTCTTGCCCCGATTCAGGGGCGCTTCACCGGTGGCGGCGGCCATCCTGGCCGGCGACGAGTTTAGCGGCGTTAGTATTATTTTGCTGGATGAGGGCATGGACAGCGGACCCGTTCTGGCCAGGGCGAAGATACCCGTTTCGGCTCGGGATACCACCGCCTCACTTACCGATAAGCTTTCCCTGCTCGGGGCGCGGCTGCTGGGAGAGGTCTTGGTGGGCTGGACGAGGGGCGAGCTTAGCCCCCAGCCCCAGGATGAAGCTACAGCGAGCTACTGCAGCCCCATCACCAAAGAAGAGGGCGAGATTGACTGGCGTTTGTCGGCGCTGGAGATATGGCGGCGGGTGCGGGCCTTTTACCCCTGGCCGGGGTGCTACACCCGCTGGCGGGGAAAGACACTCAAGATTATCGAGGCGGTGCCCCTGCCCCAGGCTAAAACGGCTAAGGCGGGGGAAGTAGTCGCGTTGACCTCGGGTGCAGGTTTCGGCATCGGTACCGGCGACGGGACCTTAAGCGTCTTGAAGGTGCAGCTGGAGGGGAAGCAGGAGCTATCCGCCGCCGAGTTTTTAAGAGGGCAGCGGGATTTTGTGGGGGCGGTTTTGCCATCGAGCTAATAAGGAGGCCACTTTGTCCAAACCCAAAGACCTGAGCTGGTTCGACGCCCTGGTGGCTATTATCGCTACTTTAAGGGCGCCCGGCGGCTGCCCCTGGGACCGTAAGCAGACCCACGCCTCGCTGCGGGAGAACCTGCTCTCGGAGTGCTACGAAGTCCTGGAGGCACTGGACGAGGGCGATACCGACAAGCTCCGTGACGAGCTGGGCGACCTCCTGATGCAGATTGTCCTCCATGCCCAGATTGCCACTGAGGCCGGGGAATTCGGGCTGGGGGAGGTAATCGAGGGCATCAACAGCAAGCTCATCCACCGCCACCCCCATATCTTTGGCTCCAAGAAGGTCAAGGACGCCGAGGAGGTGGCGGTCAACTGGGAGGCGCTCAAAGAGGAGGAGAGGGAGCCGGGGGCTTCCATACTGGAGAGCGTGCCCAAGCAGATGCCCGCCCTGGGCTACAGCCAGGAGGTCCAGCGCCGGGCAGCCCATGTCGGCTTTGACTGGGAGGATGTCGACGGCGTTATCGATAAGCTGGCCGAGGAGGTCGGGGAGTTCAAGCGGGCACAAAACCAAGATGAGAAAGCTACCGAGTTCGGCGACCTGCTCTTTACCCTGGCCAATATCGCCCTGCGGATGGGGGTAGACCCCGAGGCGGCGCTGCGAGAGGCCAACCGGCGCTTCTATAAGCGCTTCAACTATATGGAGGAGCTTTGCCGTAAGCGTGGGCTAAATCTCGGCGACCTGTCCTTTGATGAGCCGAACGCCCTGTGGGAAGAAGCCAAGAAGAAACTAAAATAGCTTATTAAAAGGGCAAGACCTTAAGTCCCGACATTTTGTGCTATAATGAACGGCAATCAGCGGCAAAAAAGAGCGTGAAAAATCGGGGCGAGAGGATTTGAACCTCCGACCTCAGCGTCCCGAACGCTGCGCGCTAACCAGACTGCGCTACGCCCCGTCCGCCATATTATAGGAGGATTTAACTTCTATTGCAAAGATGAGGGGGGGGTGGGGAGGGGTGCTAGTCCAAATAAGACGTGTGGAAAGATAATGAAATACTGCATTGTGATAATCGACGGCGCCGCTGGCTTACCGCTGCCGGAGCGCGGGGGCAAGAGCTGCCTGGAGCTAGCGCGTACCCCCAATCTCGATGCCATGGTAGGTGAAGGAGTGGTGGGGCTGGCGCGCACCGTGCCGGCGGGGATGGAGCCATCCAGTGCTTGCGCCTGTATGTCGGTGCTGGGCTACGACCCCAAGGTTTACTACCGGGGGCGGAGCGCTATCGAAGCCCGCAGCCTGGGTATCCCCATCGGGGAGGGGGAGGTCGTTTTCCGCTGCAACCTGGTGGGGGTTGCCGATGGTAAAATGCGGAGCTACAGCGCTGGCTATATCAGCACCGAAGAATCAAAAGAGCTTATCGCCGCCTTGAACGAAAACTTAAGCGACGATGATGTTAAATTTTACCCCGGCGTGAGCTACCGACATATATTAAAGCTCGGGGGGCATGAGGACGCGTTATCGGCAACCTGTACCCCGCCCCACGACATCCCCGATAAGCCTGTCAGTGAATATCTGCCTAAGGGTGAGGGGAGCGAAATACTGTGCGATTTAATGCAACGCTCTGAAAAAGTGCTCCGAGACCATCCGATAAACGTTAAGCGGC
>JAUWXS010000018.1 GCA_030616265.1 Dehalococcoidia bacterium | reverse complement strand
AAGCGTGATTACTACGGAATCCTGGGCATCGACCGGGACGCCACCGACGAGGAGATAAAGAGGGCATTTCGCCAGCTCGCCTTCAAGTATCACCCCGACCACAACCACGATGACATGTCCGGGGAGAGGTTCAAAGAGGTCAACGAAGCCTACCAGGTGCTCTCCGACCCCGATAAGCGGGCGGCTTATGACCGCTACGGGCACAGCGGCGCCGAGGGACTCTTCGGGCAGGGCTTTGAGGGCTTCGACTTCGGCGGCTTCGGCGATATCTTCAACGCCTTCTTCGGCGGGGGAGCCGCCGCCAGCCGCCAATCGTCACAGCGAGGCGCCGACCTGCGCTACAGAATGACCATCACCTTTGAAGAAGCCGCCCTGGGCTGTGAAAAAAAGGCAGCCATATCGCGCACCGAGAACTGCTCAATGTGCCAGGGCACCGGCAGCAAGCCGGGCAGCCAGCCCAGCCGATGCCCCAACTGCAACGGCAGCGGACAGGTGCGCAGGGTCCACCAGAGCATCTTCGGGCGTTTCGCCCAAACCGCCACCTGCCCCCAGTGCCGCGGTGAAGGCAGCATAATTACCGACCCCTGCCCCCGGTGCCGCAACACCGGCAAAGAGAGGCACAGGCGTAAGATTGCGGTTAGAATCCCCGCCGGCGTGGATAACGGCTCCCAGATACGCCTCAAGGGCGAGGGGGAGGCGGGGACGAGGGGTGGAGCGTCGGGCGACCTTTACATCGCCCTGTCGGTCCAAGAGCATGAGCTCTTCACCCGCTATCGTGACGACCTCCTCTACGAGCTGCCCATCAACTTTGCCCAGGCGGCTCTGGGTATTGAGGTTGAGGTGCCTACCCTGGACGGCGAAACCAAGCTCAAGATTCCCGCCGGCAGCCAGACGGGGGAGGCCTTTAAGCTCAAGGGCAAGGGCGTTGCCCACCTGCGGGGAGGGGGGCACGGCGACCTGCTGGTTACGCTGTTCGTGACCACCCCCGATTCGCTAACTGAAAAACAGCGCCGTTTGCTCCGCGAGCTGGACGAGAGCCTGAGCCCCAAGAATATGCCCAAGCCCAAAAAATGGCAGGGATTTTCTAAACCGAGATACTAAAGAGCCCGAAAGCCTCAGTGCCGGAAAAGGGAGAACAACCGCCACCTCCGCCCCATCAGCTCGTGCCTGGCTTCAGCTTCCATCAGCTCCAGTGAAGCCTTACGGGGGTCGAGCCCCTGGTAGAGCACCTGATAGATCTTCTCGGTAATGGGCATCTCCAGCTCAAAGAGCTTGGACAGATTGTGGGCAACGATGGTGGTGCCTACCCCCTCAGCCATGCCAGTCATTGATTCGAGTATTTCTTTTAAGGGGCGTCCCTTGGTCAACTCCACCCCCACATAGTGATTACGGCTCAAGGGGCTGGAGCAGGTAGCGATGAGGTCACCCAGGCCGGTTAACCCGGAAAAGGTGAGGGGATTGGCGCCGAGGGCAACGCCCAGCGCCGTCATCTCGGTAAGTCCGCGGGTGATTAGCGCCGCCTTGACGTTGTCACCGTAGCCCAGCTCGTCAGCTATACCAGCGCCCATAGCGATGATATTCTTCAGCGCTCCCCCCAGCTCCACCCCGATGACATCGCTGTTGGTATAGAGACAGATGCTGGGGGTATTGAGTAGCTTCTGCGCCTTCCTGGCGATGGCTTCGTTCCAGGCAGCCACCACCGCCACCGCCGGCAGGCCGCCAAGAATCTCCGCCGAAAGATTGGGTCCGGAATGAACGCAGATATTAGGCCAAAAACTGGGGCTTATCTCATCGGCGATTACCTGGGACATCCGCTTGTTGCTGTCAATCTCCAGGCCTTTGGCGGCGCTCACTATCAGCATCGAACCGTCAAGGTAGCCGGAGGCCAATTTTATGTTTTGCCGCATCCTTTGGGAGGGCACGGCTAGAATTACGGCATCGGCGCCGTCTAAGGCTTCGGGCAGCGAGGCGGTAATCGATAGTTGGGGGGGAAGGGTAACATCGGCCAGAACATCGGCATGATGCTGGGCGTTTTTTAGCTGGGTGCACTCCTGCTCCGTGCGCGCCCACAGCCTGACATCTATCCCATTACGCGCCAGTACCACCCCCAGGGTCACCCCCCAGGTGGTGGTACCAATAATGGCCACCCCGGACATACCCTATTTTGCCCCCTTGGTGCTGTCGGGGGAAGGCAAAGTTCTCTCCTCAGCCTTCTCGCCGAGCCTGCGCTCCTTGCCCGATATCAAGCGACGGATGTTATCCCGGTGCATAACAAGGATTATTATTGCCCCCACCAGGGCGTAGAAAAGATATTCTACGGGGAAGCCGTTTAGAATGGTAAGCGGGACTAAAATGGCATAACTGCCTACCGCCCCGGCAATGGAGCCTATAGAGACAAACCTGGTCAAGCCAGCGCCTATAATTAAAACCTCGCCGCCAAACAATGCCGCCACCGGGCACAGGGCGACTAAGCCGCCGAAGAAGGTGGCAACACCCCTGCCCCCCTTAAACTTAAGGAATGGCGACCAGATATGGCCGGCTACGGCCGCCAGCGCCGCCATGACCTGGGCACTGGCCAGTACCCACCAGAGTCCGGAGTCGCCGACCAGAAGGTAGTCGCCGCCGATTATCAGCCCGGCAACGACCACCGCCAACGCTCCCTTGCTTATATCCAGGACCGCCACCAGAAGGGCCAACTTGCGGCCAGCGGTTCGGAGCACGTTAGTTGCCCCTGTCCTGCCACTTCCATACCGTCTAACATCCACCTTGGCCTGCCGCCGGCCCAAAAGGTAACCGACGGGAATAGAGCCCAAAAGGTAACCGATGACCACTACCGCTACAATCTTAGCGATTATCATTGCTCACCTCTGGTCTTAAAGACCAAACGAAGCGGAGTGCCAGCGAAGCCGAATGCCCGGCGCAGTTTGTTCTCCAGGTAGTGCTGGTAGGAAAAATGGATTAGCCTGGGGTCGTTGACAAAAAAGACGAAGGTCGGCGGATTAACCTCAGCCTGGGTAGCATAGAGAATCTTGAGCCGCTTAGTGCCCTTTCGGGGCAGGTTATGCGCCGCCACCGCCTGCTGCACCACCCTGTTAACCTCGGTGGTCGGCATTCTTTTCTGCCTCTCCTGATACACCTCGAACACCTGTGGCATCACCTTATCCACCCCCTGGCCAAACTTGGCCGAGGTATAGACCACCGGCGCATAGGTCATAAACTTGAGCCGTTTCTGGATATATCGGTTGCATTCAACCATGTTATTATTTACCGCCAGGTCCCACTTATTGACTACCAGTATAACCCCCTTAGCTGCCTGCTGAATATAACCAGCAATATGCTCATCCTGGGAGGTAAGCAGCTCGGTGGCGTCAAGGACGAGCAGAACTACATCAGCTTCATCAATAGCCCGCAGGGCCCTAATTACGCTGTAGCGCTCCACTCCCCTTCCCCACCGGCCCCGTCGCCTGATTCCAGCGGTATCAATAACTATAACATTTTGCCCACCAAAGTCAAGTAGGGTATTGATGGCATCGTGGGTAGTGCCAGGGACTTCATCAACAATAGCCCGCTCCTCGCCGAGCAGGCTGTTGAGCAGTGTCGATTTGCCCACGTTGGGCCTGCCCACGATAGCCAGCTTCATAATCTCGGCTTCCGTTTCAGGCTCTTGGGGGGTGGGGAGCAGAGAGCTAACCCTGTCCAGTAGCTCGGCGGTGCCCCGCCCGTGATAGGCGGAAATAGCCAGCGGCTCGCCCAGCCCCATCTCATAAAAATCTACCGCCTGGCTCTCCCGCTCGGGGTTATCCGCCTTATTAGCCGCCAGGACTATGGGCTTGCTTGAGCGGCGCAGCATCCCGGCAATCTCCAGGTCAGCGGGCACTACCCCATCCTCGCTATCGACCAGAAAAATAATGACATCAGCCTCGGCGACGGCGGCTTGCACCTGCTCCTTGACTCCCTGAGCAATAGTGGAGCGGGGTTTCACCTCCAGACCGCCGGTATCAATCAGGGTAAAGCCAGCCTCACCCCAGGAGACATCGGCAAAGATGCGGTCGCGGGTCGTGCCCGGCATATCAGCCACAATAGCTATCCGCTTGCCCGCCAGGCGATTTAAGAGCGTGGACTTGCCCACGTTCTGCCGGCCGACAATGGCTACAATTGGTTTGCTCATATTTTATAAACCCCAGACTCTCCATTAATAAGGGGAGAGGGAAACAGTCGTAGAAAGGGACATGTAAACCTCACCATACCTATAACAGGGGCTTTGCCTCTGTACAGCTTACTCGGGGGGTTGTGGGGCGGGGGGCTGCGTCCCCGGCAGCGCTTTGGCAAACTTGACGCTGGGGGGCTCAATCTCGGTCCGGGCCACCCGCCTCAGCTCGGCGATATTATCCCGGAAGTTCTGAATAAAGGCGTTATATTCTTCCACCAGTCGGTTATACTGGTCTATAAGCTCCGACGGCAGTTCCATACTCTGTGCCACCTCGCAAAACTGCTCCATAAATTCGTAATAATGGCTGTTTATCAGCCAGAGCTCGCTCTGGTAGGTGCGCAGGTAGATGATAAACCTCCGCGTCCGGATATCGCTCTCCACCCTGTCGGTGAAGCTGTCGCACCAGGTATTGAAAATGCGCTGCGCCACCTCAGTCTCCCGCGCCCAGCCCCAGACCCGGGCGTTATCGCTGGTGAGCAGGCTTCGGATAATGGCAAAGATGGACAGCGAGGAATCGCCGGTGAAGCGGCGGTTAAAGTATCCCGCCAGCTGCTTGAGCCTCAGCGAGGCGCGTTCCACCGCCTTCTCTCTGGCGGTGCTTATAGCCACCACCAACCCGATAATAAGGATAGCCACCAGAACCACCGCCAGGAGCCACAGCGGCCACTCATAGTTATAGCCGATAAGAGCCAAGGCGGTGATTAGCATCGGGCACCAGCCCCATCTTATTATTGTCGATAAGATATACATAGCAGCCCCCTAACGATAATAGCCAGCCAGCGGAATCTCCAGGCCGCCCAGTATTGCCGCCAGCAGCGCTTTCTGAATGTGTAACCTGTTTTCAGCCTGGTCAAAGACCACCGACTGGGGAGTGTCTAAAATCCCCTCGGCTACCTCCTCGCCGTGATGAGCCGGTAAGGGATGCATAAATATGGCATTTTCTTTGGCCAGGGATAGCAGCTGGCTATCGACCTGATAGCCGGCAAACGCCTGGCGCCTTTTTTTAGCCTCGTCCTCCTGCCCCATGCTGGTCCAGACATCGGTATAGACGACATCAGCCCCTTCCACCGCCAGTTGCGGCTGGTCGGTACAGAGTATGCCGCCGTTGCTGCCGGCAGCATTGCTCTGAGCCAGACTCAGTGTCTCCTGGTCGATGGCATAGTCAGCAGGGGAAGCAATCCTGAAATTCATCCCCGTAAGCGAAGCCGCCAGCATCAGGCTGCGCGCCACATTGTTGCCGTCGCCGACAAAGGCCAGGGTCAAGCCCTGGAGCTCGCCCTTTTTCTCGGAGATGGTCAGGAGGTCGGCCAGAGCCTGGCAGGGGTGCTCCCAGTCGGAGAGGGCGTTTATCACCGGCACCGCCGAATGCCCGGCCAGCACCTCCAGGGTCTGATGGGAAAAGGTGCGGGCAGTGATGGCATCCACATAGCGGCTGAGCACTTTAGCCACATCGGGAACCGATTCCCGTCCCCCCAGGCCAACCTCAGCCGGAGAAAGATAAATCGCCTCACCGCCCAGCTGGCGCATGGCCAGCTCAAAGCTGACCCTAGTCCTGAGCGAGGGCTTCTCAAACATTATCACCAGCGACTTGCCGCTGAGCATGTCGAGCCAGCCCTGTGCCTTGAGGCTGATGGCATCTGATATCAGCAGGCGAATGTCTTCACCGCCGAGGTCGGCTACCGAGAGCAAGTCTTTTCCCTTCATGCCCTCAAGTATATCACGAAAAAAGAAATATTCAACATAGATTGTCGGCACGAAAAGGGGGGAGTTCAAGAGGGGGCAAAGCCCCCCTTCCTTAAAGGGCGGTGGGCGGGAAAAGATAAAATTGGGGCGGGGAGGCTTGACACCTTAAATATGACCGCCTAATATGCCCTCAGGAGGTTAGAACCATGGCCACTAAGGAAAAATTCACCATAGACGGGGATAAAGTAGTCGAGAAGGTCAAGCAGCTCATCCACGAGGGCAACATCAGGAGGGTGCGCATTATTCACGAAGATCGAACGGTGCTGGAGATTCCCCTCTCGGTAGGGGCGCCGGCGGCGGCAGTAACTATTCTGGTAGCGCCGTTGCTGGCGGCGCTAGGGGCTTTCGCCGCCCTGGTGACCGAGTGCACCATCGAGGTGGAGAAGATAGAAGAGGCTTAAGAGCCAGCTTTTTACCTCCCCCTCTGCTATAATATACTCATGGAAAAGCCGCTTCTGGTTCTCTTTGACGGCAACGCCCTGCTCCACCGCGCCTTCCACGCCCTGCCCCCGCTCACCCTGCGCAAGAGCGGCGAGATGGTTGGCGCCGTCTACGGCTTCGCCCAGATGCTGCTCAAGGTAATCAACGAGCTGAAGCCCAGCCACTGCGCCATCGCCTTCGATATGAAGGGGCCCACCTTCCGCCATAAACTTTTCGACCAGTACAAGGCACACCGCCCCCCCACTCCAGAGGAACTGGTGGGGCAACTGGGGCGGGTAAGAGAGTTGGTGGAGGCCTTTAACATCCCGGTCTTCGAGCTTGAGAGCTATGAAGCCGACGACCTACTGGGCACATTGAGCCACCAGGCAAGCGGCAAAGATATCGAGACTATCATCGTTACCGGCGACGCCGACACCATGCAGCTGGTCTCGCCCAAGGTGAAGGTGCTCTACCCCAAGCCGAGGCGGGCTTTCAGCGACACCATGCTCTTCGACGAGGCGGCGGTAAAAGAGAAATACGGCGTGGAGCCGGAGCAGATTGCCGACCTCAAGGGGCTGGTGGGCGACCCCTCGGACAATATACCCGGGGTGACCGGAATCGGCGCCAAGACGGCGGTAAAGCTCATCGGGCAGTTCGGCTCTATCGAGGGAATCTACGAGCATATAGATAAGGTGGAGCCGGCTAAACTACAGGCTCTGCTCAAAGAGAACAAAGCCGTCGCCCGCCAGAGCAAAGAATTAGCCACTATCGTTACCAAGATGCCGGTGGAGCTAAAACTCGACGACTGCCGGGTGAGCCAGTTCGACCGCAATAAAGTAACCGAGCTTCTCCGCGAGCTCGAGTTCGCCAGCCTGCTGCCCAAATTGCCCCAGGTGGAGGGGGGGGAGGCGAGCGTTGAGACCAAGCCGCCCCAGGGGGACTACAAAATCGTAAATAGCGCCGCCGACCTCGATAAATTAATAAAGCGCCTGACGGCGGCTAAATCCTTTGCCTTCGACACCGAGACCACAGGCCTCGACCCGATGTCGGCCCAGCTGGTGGGGGTATCGCTATCGCCGGCGGCGGGGGAGGCATACTACATACCGGTGGGGCACGTGGGGCTGGAGGCGATAGAGCAGCTGCCCTTAGAGCAGGTTATCGCCAAACTCAAGCCGATTATGGAGGATAAAAAGCTGGCCAAGCTGGCGCACAACGGCAAGTACGACATGGCGGTGCTGGCCGAATACGGCGTAACGGTAAACAACCTGAGCTTCGACTCCATGGTCGCCGCCTACCTGCTGGGGGAGAAGTCCATGGGCTTGAAAGCCCTCGCCTTCGGGCGGCTGGCGGTCGAGATGACGCCTATCGCCGAGCTTATCGGGGCGGGGAAGAAGGCGATCCCCATGTCCCAGGTAGAAATCGCCCGCACCGCCGACTACGCCTGCGCCGACGCCGACATGACCCTGAGGCTGGCCGAGATATTTGAGCCAGAGCTTCACCAGCAGGGGCTATGGAAGCTCTTCGCCGAGGTCGAGTTGCCCCTGGTGCCGGTGCTGCTCCACATGGAACGCAACGGGGTCGCCCTGGATAGCGAGCTGCTTAAGCAGATGTCGCAGCGCCTGGGGGAGCAGCTAATCAAGCTGGAGAAGGATATATACGATAATGTCGGCCACCAGTTCAACATAAACTCACCCCAGCAGCTGAGCAAGGTCTTATTTGAGGAGCTGGGGCTGACGCCCGCCCGCAAGACCAAGGGGGGTTATTCCACCGGTGCCGCCGTGCTGGAAGAGCTGCTCGGCGTCCACCCCGTAATAGAGTTAATCCTGGACTACCGCCAGTTGAGCAAGATAAAGTCGACCTATATTGATGCCCTGCCCGGGCTGGTCAACGGCAAGACGGGGCGGGTGCACACCAGCTTTAACCAGACGCGAACGGCTACCGGAAGGCTATCTTCCAGCGAGCCCAATCTACAGAATATCCCCGTCCGGGGGGAATTGGGCAAAGAGGTCAGGCGGGCGTTTATCGCCCCAAAGGGGTCGCAACTGCTGTCCGCCGACTACTCGCAGATTGACCTGCGCGCCCTGGCCCACCTTTCTCAGGACAAGAGCCTGCTTGCCGCCTTCCGCCATGACGAGGATATTCATAGCACTACCGCCGCCCAGGTCTTCGGCGTGGAGCCATCGAAAGTAACCCCGGAGATGCGGCGGGTGGCCAAGACGGTGAACTTCGGCGTTATCTACGGCATGAGTGAATACGGGCTGGAGCAGGCGACGGGCTTGTCGCGGGAGGAAGCGGCTGGATTTATTGCCGCCTACTTCGAGAAATATCCGGGGGTCAAGCACTACCTTGAATCGACCAAGGAAAAGGCGAGGAAAACGGGCTATGTCCAGACCATCCTGGGGCGAAGGCGGGCTATCCCCGAAATCAACGCCCAAAACCGCCAGGTGAGGGAAGCCGCCGAGAGGATGGCTATAAACATGCCCGTGCAGGGCACCTCAGCCGACATCATCAAGGTGGCCATGATAAACCTGGAGCGGGAGATAGCCAAGCGTAAATTAAAGAGCAAGATGATATTACAGGTGCACGACGAGCTTATCTTTGAGGTGCCCGAAGCCGAGGGCAAAGAGATGGGGCAACTGGCTTCCGAGTTGATGTCCGGTGCTATGGGGCTGAGCGTGCCGCTCAAGGTGGATATCAAGACCGGCCAAAACTGGGGGGAGATGGAATAAGGGCTTATGACCAGGCTCGGCATGGCTATTTACGCCTTTTTTATTGTTCTTTTCGGGGTGCTCTGTTATTTCGCCCACCAGTTTGCCTACTTCCCCGGTGACGTTAGTATTAGCTCATGGCTGCAGGG
>JAUWXS010000078.1 GCA_030616265.1 Dehalococcoidia bacterium | reverse complement strand
CCCGCCTTTGAGGACACCAAGCTCTTTAGCCGCAGCGTCGGCGAGGACACCGACATTGTCACCAAGGAAATGTACACCTTTGAGGACCGGGGGGGCAGCTCGCTCACCCTTCGTCCGGAGGGCACCGCGCCGGTGTGCCGTGCCTACCTGGAACACGGCCTTCACAACCAGCCCCAGCCGGTAAAGCTGTACTATATCGCCTCGATATTTAGATACGAAAGGCCCCAGGCGGGAAGGTTCCGCCAGCACTACCAGTTCGGCTACGAGGCTATCGGCGACGGCGACCCCGCCCTCGACGGCGAGGTCATTGACCTGGCCTGGCGCTTCTTCGCCTCGGTGAACCTGCGTAAGCTGACTCTGCAGCTAAACAGCATCGGCTGTAAAAAGTGCCGCCCCAACTACGTGGCCTCGCTCAAAAGTTACTATGCCGACCACGCCCAGGAGCTTTGCCCCGAGTGTAAGACCAGGCTGGGGAGAAACCCGCTGCGCCTGCTCGACTGCAAGCAGCCTTCCTGCCAGAAGCTAGCCGACTCGGCGCCCAAAAGCGTTGACTATCTCTGCCCGGAGTGCGCCGAGCACTTCAAGCAGCTAAAAAGATACCTGGAGTTGCTTAAGTTACCCTTTGCCGTCAATCACCACCTGGTGCGGGGGCTGGATTATTACACCCGGACGGTCTTTGAGATTCAGCCCGAAGACGGCGGCGCCCAGAGCACCCTGGCCGGCGGGGGCAGATACGACGACCTCATCGAGGAGTTGGGAGGCAAGCCTACCCCAGCTATCGGCTTCGCCGCCGGCATGGAGCGAATTATCCTTAATCTCAAGAAGCAGAAAGTGGCCATCCCCCCGCTGCCCAAGCCCCGGGTATTTATCGCCTACCTCGGTGATGAAGCTAAGGACACGGCGACCAGGCTGGCGTCTACCCTGAGGGGGGTGGGGGTGGGGGTAATAGAGGCCCTGGGGGACAAAAGCCTCAAGGCGCAGCTGAGGCAAGCCAACAGCCTGGGCGTTCGCTACGCGGTGATTATCGGGGAGGAGGAGGTCAAGGCGGGGACGGTAATCCTGCGGGATATGACCGGCGCCGAGCAGAAAAGCGTGGCGATAAACGAGCTGCCGAAGCTATTAAAGTAGCTTCCCCAACTTCACTTCACGGCTAGATTATGCTATAATATATACGTATGGCTGCCTTACAATCATCATCAATCGCTTGCAGTTGGGTAGCCTCTTCTTTTTTAGCTAGAAGCTGCTCAGGTCTTGCCATCTTCTCTCACCACCAATAACGGAGTAAAGAACGGTTATGACACAGGATAAGCCATCACCAGCCAAGCCCAAAAATAATGCCGCTCGGGCGAAGGACATCCAGGTCCTGGAGGGGCGGGAAGCAGTACGCCGCCGCCCCGGTATGTACATCGGCAGCACCGACCAGCACGGGCTGCACCACCTGGTGTATGAAATCACCTACAACAGCATTGACGAGGCTATGGCTGGCTGCTGCACCAACATCTGGGTTACCTTCTGCCAGGATAATACCATCAGGGTGGAGGATAACGGGCGCGGCATTCCCGTGGACATTCACCCCTCCACCAAACTAACCGCCCTGGAAACGGTAATGACCGTCCTCCATGCCGGGGCCAAGTTCGGGGGGCATATCTACCAGGTGTCGGGCGGGTTGCACGGGGTAGGCGCTTCGGTGGTCAACGCCCTTTCTTCCTGGCTTACCGTCAATGTCAGGCGCGACGGCAAGCAGTACCAGCAGGAATATAAGAAGGGCATACCCCGCGGGGGGGTGGAGGTTGTCGGCGAAGCCAGCGATACCGGCACCACTATTACTTTCCTCCCCGACCAGACGATATTCGGTGAGGCGAAAAGCGATTTTAACACCGTAAGCGAGCACCTGCGCGAGCTGGCCTACCTGAATAAGGGGCTGGAGATATGCATCAGGGACGAGAGAAAAGACGAGGAAAGGACCTTCTACTTTGAGGGCGGCATTACCGGCTTTGTCCGCCACCTTAACCGCAACCGGGTGGTGCGCCACCGCCGACCTATCTACATCTCCCGCACCGTCAACGGCACCATAGTCGAGGCTGCCCTGCAGTATAACGACGGCTTTTCCGAGTCTTCCTTTAGCTTTGCCAACTGCGTCAATACCCTGGACGGCGGCACACACCTCACCGGCTTTCGCTCAGCGCTGACGCGGGTCTTGAACGATTACGCCCGCAAGAACAAGTTTCTCAAGGACGACGAGCCCAACCTCATCGGGGAGGATGTCAGGGAGGGGCTTACCGCCATTATCAGCGTCAAACTGGCCGAGCCCCAGTTCGAGGGGCAGACCAAGGGCAAGCTGGGCAACCCCGAGATAAAGAGCCACGTGGAGAGCGCCGTGGTCGAGGGGTTAGCCCTACACCTTGAAGAGCACCCCGACGACGCCAAGAAAATCATCGAAAAGTGCCTCCTCGCCGCCAAGGGGCGGGAAGCCGCCCGCAAGGCCAGGGACTTAATCGTCAAGAGGGGCAGCCTGGAGACAGCCACCCTGCCCGGCAAGCTGGCTGACTGCTCGGAGAAAGAGCCTGCCCACTGTGAACTTTATATCGTAGAGGGTCCTTCGGCCGGCGGCTCGGCTAAAGAGGGGAGAAACCGCCGCTTCCAGGCTATCCTTCCCCTGCGAGGCAAAATCCTCAATGTGGAGAAAGCGTCACCAGATAAGATGCTATCTCACGAGGAAATCCGCGTTATCATTACCGCCCTGGGAGCAGGCATAGACGATGAATTTGACCTGTCAAGGCTCCGCTATCACCGGGTTATCCTGATGACCGACGCCGATGTCGATGGCTCTCACATACGTACCCTGCTGCTGACCTTCTTCTTCCGCCACATGGCCGAGCTCATCAATAACGGGCACTTATATATCGCCCAGCCCCCCCTCTACCGGATTAAGTCGGGCAAGCAACACCAGTGGGTCTACTCAGACCAAGAAAAAGAAGAGGTCCTGGCCGGGCTGAAAGAGAGCCGCAAGGTGGAGGTCCAGCGCTATAAGGGCTTGGGCGAGATGAGCGCCGAGCAGCTCTGGGATACCACCATGAACCCCGAAACCCGAACCCTGCTCCAGGTAGAGGTGGAGGACGCCGCTAAAGCCGACCACATCTTCCATGTCCTGATGGGGGACGAGGTGCCGCCGCGCAAGGCTTTTATCCAGGCGCACGCCAAGAGCGTTAAGAACCTAGATATTTAGGCTTTTTCTTTCGCGTAGAGCCCGTGCTCTTTGATGTATCTCTCCACCGGCTCGGGGACAAGCCCGCTGATGGCAAGACCCTGAGCCGCCCGCCGCCTGATTTCCGAGGCGTTGATGTCTATTCGCGGCGCATCAAAGAGGATAACCTTCTGAGATATCCCAGGCAGCTCTTTTTCCAGTGAGGCGAGGTCGGGGAGGGGGAAGTCGACGCGGGGGACAGCCACCAGGCGGCATATCTCTATCAGCCGGGACGGCTGGTGCCACTGGGGGAGCTGGCTCAGGTTATCCCAGCCTAAGATAAAGAATGCCTCGTCGCCTTCGCCAAGCTGGGACTGAAGCTGGGCGATGGTATCAACGGTATAGGTGGGGCCGGGGCGCTCTATCTCTATAGTGGAGAGCTTGAAGCGGGGGTTACCGGCAATGCCTAAGCGCACCATCTCCAGCCTATGCTGGACCGGCGAGATAGCGTTGGCGTTATTGAGCTTGAGCCAGGGCTGGCCCGCGGGCATAAACAATATCCGGGGCAGGTCTAATCTGGCGATGGCTTCCTCAGCCACCTTGAGGTGCCCGATATGGATGGGGTCGAATGTCCCCCCCAGTACCCCGATATTCATGCTGTTACTCCCCTTCTAAATCAATTAAGGCCTGGGCTGGGGCCGGAAGATTTTCTTTCTCTTGGCCGGCTCGGGTCTGGGCGCCGACTGAAGCATTTTTGCTGTTTCCGCCATAAGCTCGGGGATGCCCTCACCGCTGACCGCTGAGACGAAAAAGACCCTGGTGCCGACGGCGGCGAAGCTATCTTCGAGCTCATCCTGCCTGGCTTTGACCTGGGGCAGGTCGAGCTTGTTGACCGCCACCAGCTGCGGCTTCTTGGCCAGCGCCGAGTCGAAGAGGCTGAGCTCGGT
>JAUWXS010000123.1 GCA_030616265.1 Dehalococcoidia bacterium | reverse complement strand
ATCTTAGCCGCCTCCAGGCTGATTAGCTGGCCGGTATGACCATCGATAAGTTTAGCGCCGACAGGGGCGAAAGCTACCTTATCGCCGAGCTTGAGATTGGGCGCCCCGCAGACCACGACCTTCTCCTCGCCGCCCAGGTCTATGGTCGGCAAAAGCAGTCGGTCGGCGTTGGGGTGGGGATTAATGGCTTTAATCTGCCCGACAACGATGCCCTCCCAGCTTCCGCCAACAACCTGCCACGCCTTGACCTCGGTGCCGGCCATGGTCAACTTGCGGGCTAGCTCGTCCACGGGCAGCTTTATATCCACATAGTCTTTAAGCCAATTCAGTGAAACCTTCATCTTTTAACCTTCAGAACTGCCTCAGGAATCTAAGGTCGCTGCCGTAAAAAAGTCTTATATCGTCGATACCGTAGCGGAGCATAGGCAATCGGTCTATGCCCATACCGAAGGCAAAACTGGAATAGACTTTGGGGTCGAGACCTCCCCGTTCCAAAACATGGGGATGGGTCATGCCCGCCCCCAGTATCTCAATCCAGCCGCTGTTGCCGCACAGACGGCAGCCATCGCCGCCGCAGACCCCGCACTCTATAGCCATCTCCACGCCGGGCTCAACAAAGGGGAAGTAGTCGCAGCGGAAGCGCACCTTCCTCTCCTCGCCGAAGAAACGGCGGGCGAACTCATAGAGCGTCCCCTTAAGCTCAGCCATGGTAATGCTCTTGTCCACGGCAAAACCGTCAATCTGGTAGAACATGGGGACATGGGTAGCGTCACTGGCTTCATAGCGATAGACCTTGCCCGTGGTCACCACCCGTATCGGAGGGCTCATCGTCTCCATCGCCCTGATATCTCCCGCCGTATTGTGGGTGCGCAACAGCATGTTTCTTTCCCCACGCTCGTTCTTATAATCAACCCAGAGGGTAGCCATGCTATCGCGGGCGGGGTGGTGCTGGGGGATGTTCAACGCCTCGAAGTTGTAATAGTCCCACTCCACCTCCGGCGCCTCCATCACCTGAAAGCCCATGGAAACGAAGATTTCGTGGATTTCTTGGATGGTCTGGGTAATCGGATGCAAACGCCCTACCGGCAAAAGACGACCGGGCAGGGTAATATCAACTGCCTCTTCGCCAGCGGCGCTTACCAGCTGCGTCTCCCGAAGAAGCTGCTCTTTCTGCTTTAAACTATTCTCTAATTCGGCTTTAACCCGGTTGGCCAGCGCCCCCGCCTTCTTCCTCTCCTTCAGCGGTAACTCGGCCAGCCCGCGCAGAATCCCGGTCAACTGGCTTTTTTTACCCAGATAACGCACCCGCCACGATTCCAGGTCTCTAGCCTGGCTAATCGTTTCCAGCTCCCGCAGGGCGTTTGATATTAGCTCTTCAAGCTGGTTTATCATAGCTGTCTTGGATTATAGGTTATCGGTTATAGAGGGGTCAACTCTACCGTCATTGGAGTAGTCCAGCGTAGACTGTCATTCTAAAGGAGCGCAGCGACCGAAGAATCTAAAAGAGAATTAATAGAGATCTCACCCCTATAGGGTGGGTCTGGGTGGGACGAAAAACCTGCGCCAATAAAAAAGGGGGCTTAAAGCCCCTCTCCTATTCCCCAATAAAAGGACTCTCTTATTCCTCGACCTTGCCCTTAGCCATAGTCACCAGGTTGGCGAAGGCTTCGGGCTCCCTGACCGCCATATCGGCCAGGACCTTGCGGTTGATTTCAACCCCTGACTTCTTCAAGCCATAGATGAACTGGCCGTAGTTAAGACCCTGCGCCCGGCTGGCGGCACTGACCCGCAGAATCCACAGCCGCCTCATGTCGCCCTTGCGCTCCCGGCGGTGGGCATAGGCATAGCTCAGGGCATGGAGCATGGATTCTTTAGCCCGCCGGTAAAGGGAATGACGGGTGGCCCTGTGCCCCTTGGTCATAGCCAGCACTTTCTTATGGCGGCGGTGACTGGTTACGCCTCTCTTTATTCGCAAAATATCCCTCTATCGACCTCATCCGTAGGGCAAAAGCCTTTTGATTCGAACCCGGTCAGCGGCGCTTACCGGTATGGTCTCATCAAAGAGACGCCGTGTCCGCTTCGACTTGCGGCGGCGCAAATGGCTCTTGCCGCTCTTGACTCGCATAATTTTGCCGCTACCGGTGATGTGGAAGCGGCGCTTGGCTCCCTTATGGGTTTTTATTTTCGGCACTTTTTAAGACCTCTTTACTGCCTCACTTGCTTTTACTTTCTGGGCAGCCAGTGGCGAGAGGATTACGGTCATACTCCTCCCCTCTATCACCGGTTGCCGGGCGATAGCCGCCACCCCCTGCAGCGATTCCGTCATCCTCTGCAGCAACCCCCAGCCGATTTCAGGGTGGGTGATTTCCCGCCCCCGGAACCGCACCGTAATCTTAACCTTATCGCCCTCCCCCAGAAGCTTCCTTACCGACCTGGTCTTAGACTCAAAGTCGTGATGGCCAATCTTGGGTCGTAACCTGACCTCGCGCAACAGGGAAACCTTCTGGTTCCTCCTCTGCTCGCGCTCTTTCTTGGACTGCTCGTACTTGTACTTACCGTAATCGAGCACGCGACATACGGGCGGTACTGCGGTAGGGGCTACCTCAACCAGGTCAAGGTCTTGCCTCCTCGCCATCTCCAGCGCCTGGCTCACGGGCATAATCCCCAACTGCTCGCCCTTCTCCCCCACCAGGCGGATTTCCCTGGCTCTAATACCCTGGTTAACCCGTAGCGGCTTAACTATGTCCTATTTACCTCCCGCGCGACCTTACCTGGTCATAGGCACAAACTATAGCATAACACCCTGTACTAGTCAAGTTTTACAGCTTCAGCTCCAGGCTGCGGCTGGCTATAGCCTTTCTTAAT
>JAUWXS010000164.1 GCA_030616265.1 Dehalococcoidia bacterium | reverse complement strand
ACCCCGATGGTGAGATTGACCGTAAGAAGCTGGGCAAGATAGTCTTTGGTAACTCCCAGGCTCTAGCCCGCCTGAACCAGATAGTGCACCCCCGAATATATGCCCTGGCAAAGGCCGAGATTGAGGAATATCGGCGGCAGGGGGTGGGGGTGGTGGTGCTGGAAGCCCCTCTCCTGCTGGAGGTGGGCAGGCCTTCATTGCTGGATGAAGTAGACGAGGTCTGGGTCACCGTCGCCCCGGAGTCTACGGTGCTCGAACGGCTTGAGGAGAAGATGGGGCTTTCCGCGCCGCAGTCCCTGGCTCGCATCCGTTCCCAGCTGGCTTCAGAGGAACGGGTAAAGCATGCCGATATAGTTATAGATACCGATTGCCGCCTTGACGAGCTGAGGGCGAAGGTAAAGAAACTTTGGCGGAGGCTTTCGCTTGACACCTAGCCGTAGCGCTTGGTAGAATAGTCTGTTTGTTTAGGGAGGTTTAAAGATTTACGCTATCATTGAAACCGGTGGTAAGCAGTACAGGGTAAGCCCCGGCCAGGCTATAGATGTGGAGCGCCTGGATGTGACTGAGGGCGATACCGTTGACCTGGACAGGGTATTGCTTATTGCCGATGGCAAACGGGTAACGGTAGGCACGCCCACTGTTGACGGGGCGAAGGTAGTTGCCACTTCGCAGGGGGAGGGCAAGGGCGATAAGATTATCGTCTTTAAGTATAAGCCCAAGGTGCGCTACCGCAAGAAGACGGGACACCGCCAGCTTTATACCCGGCTGGTTATAGATGAGATAGTTGAGCCGGGGGCGGCTCAAGCCAAGCCGCCCAAGAAGGCTCGGCGGCGCAAAAAAGAGGTGACTGAAAGTGGCGCATAAAAAGGCAGGCGGCACCAGCCGTTGTGGTCGTGACAGCCAGTCCAAACGGCTGGGAGTGAAGATATACGCTGGTCAGAAGGTAAATGCCGGCACTATCCTGGTCCGGCAGCGGGGCACCCGCATCCACCCCGGCGATAATGTGGGCGTGGGCAAGGACTATACCCTCTTTGCCTTAATTGACGGCGTGGTCGCCTTCGGGCCCACCAGCAACAACCGGAGGAAGGTCAGCGTCTACGCTGGCTGATTAGGTTAATGAAGGGCAAGATTCACCCCGAGTTTTATACCGATGCCAGGGTAACCTGTGCCTGTGGCAATACCTTTACCGTCGGCTCCACCAAGAAGACGTTAAAGGTCGAGCTTTGTAGCAAGTGCCACCCATTTTTTACCAGGGAGCGCCGGATGGTGGACACCCTGGGGCGAGTGGAGCGGTTTAAGAAGCGCTACAAGCTGGAGGATTAAATAAACATCTTTTGAGGGTAGGAGCGGGCTGGTAGAGCCGCTCCTTTTTTATTATGGCTAAGAGATTCTATTACGGAGGTCAGGCGGTTATCGAGGGGGTGATGATGCGGGGGCGGAAGGCGATGGTAACCGCCGTGCGTCGTCCCAGCGGCGAGCTGGCTATGGATACTCGGCCGCTGGGGGGCATCTATTCCGGCTGGATGAGGAAAACCCCGCTGCTCCGGGGCGTCA
>JAUWXS010000085.1 GCA_030616265.1 Dehalococcoidia bacterium | reverse complement strand
AAAAAGCTCAAGGAACTGAAGACAGGGCAGGTGCTGGAGATTCTGGCTGACGACGAGGGGATAAAAGAAGATATGCCTGCCTGGTGCCGCGCCACCGGGAATGAACTATTGGGCATTGAGGAAGACGCTGAGGGATACAGGGCCTATGTCAAGAAGTCTAACTAGGCAGGGGATAAGCGGAAGCCAGCGAGAAGGCTCTAAAGTAAACGAGGTGCGAGATGGACCTTAAGGCTCTATATAAATTAGGCTACGGGCTTTATATAGTAAGCTCTAAGAAGGGCAAGAGTTTTAACGGGCAGGTCGCCAACACCGTGTTTCAAATCACCTCCCAGCCGCCCACCATCGCCGTAAGCATCAACAAGACCAACCTGACCTATGAGTATATCAAACAAAGCAGGGTCTTTACCGCCTCTATTCTCGCCCAGGATGCACCCCTGGCTTTCATCGGTCACTTCGGCTTCAAGTCGGGTAGAGACATGGACAAGTTTAAGGGTATCAATTATAAGATAGGCGTGACCGAGGCACCGATAGTTACCGACCATACCCTGGCTTATCTGGAAGCCAAGGTAACTCAGGAGGTAGACGCGGGGACCCATAGTATTTTCATCGGGGAGGTGGTGGGGGCAGAGGTTATCAACGAAGGCGAGCCGATGACCTATGCCTACTACCACCAGGTCAAGCGGGGCATCACCCCCAAGAGCGCCCCCAGCTATATTGAGGAGAAAAAGGAGGCACCCGCCAAGATGGCCAAATACAAGTGCACCGTCTGCGGTTATGTCTATGACCCTGAGCTGGGAGACCCCGACGGTGGCATAAAACCGGGAACACCCTTTGAGAAGCTACCCGATGACTGGGTTTGCCCTGTCTGCGGGGCCGCCAAGAGTGAATTCAAGGAGCTGGAAGAATAAAGGGGGGCAAGATGACCGGTCAAAAGCAGGTCTACAGGTGCAATGTCTGCGGCAATATCGTTGAAGTGCTGCATACCGGGCAAGGGGAACTGGTCTGTTGCGGAGAGCCAATGGAGTTGCTCAAGGAGAAAACCACCGACGTTGGACTGGAAAAGCATGTGCCCGTTATTGAATCAACCGACAGAGGAATAAAGGTCAAGGTCGGTGATGTGCCTCACCCCATGGAGGAAAAGCACCACATAGAGTGGGTAGAGGTAATTACCGACAGCGGAAGCTGCCGGCAGTTTCTCAAGCCTAGAGATAAACCTGAGGCGAATTTCGACACCAAAGCCAAAAAGGCAACCGCCAGGGAGTACTGCAATATCCATGGCTTGTGGAGAAGTGCTTAACAGGCTCAGGCTCCACCAGGAGGAGAGGAATGTATAACAAATGTCCAGGGCAGGATATCAGGAACCTGCGGGTATCAGTGCATAAGTGCCCCAACTGCGGCGCCGAGGTTGAAATCTTCTCCGACGAGATGCGGGTGAAGTGCCAGAAGTGCGGCAAATATGTCCACCGGGAGAAGGTGCCCTCCTGCATTGAGTGGTGCGCTTCAGCCCGCGAGTGCCTGGGTGAAGAGAGGTGGCAGCAGTTGAAGGGAAAGGGCAAATAAGATGAAGCCGAGAGAGATAAAACGGGGGGTCTACTGGGTGGGGGCTATTGACTGGGACCGGCGGCTGTTTGACGCCCTGATACCCCTTCCCGACGGCACCAGCTACAACGCCTATTTAATCCAGGGCAGCCAGAAGACGGCGCTCATTGATACCGTAGACCCCACTACCCAGGATATATTGCTCCGACACCTGGATGAGCTCAAGGTCACGAGTATAGACTATGTCGTTGCCAACCACGCCGAGCAGGACCATTCCGGCACCATCCCCCAGGTGCTGGCGAAATACCCTCAAGCCAAGGTAGTCTGCACGCTGAAGTGCAAGGATATGCTCACCAGCCTGCTCATGGTTCCCGAGGAAAAGTTTAAGACCGTAGCCGATAAGGAAAACATCTCATTGGGGGACAGGACGCTGGAGTTCATCTATGCCCCCTGGGTGCACTGGCCGGAGACGATGCTCACTTACTTGAGAGAGGACAAAATACTGTTTCCCTGCGATTTCTTCGGCTCTCACCTGGCTGCCACCGACCTCTATGTGACCGACGAGGGACAGGTCTACGAAGCCGCCAAGCGGTATTATGCTGAAATCATGATGCCCTTCCGCACCCACATCGAGAAGAACCTTGAGAAGATAAAAGACTACGAAATTGATATCATTGCTCCCAGCCACGGGCCCATGCATGACAAACCGGAGTTCATCATCAAAGCCTATAATAGCTGGGTCTTTGATAAGCCCAAAAATATCGTGGTGCTGCCCTATATCTCGATGCACGGCAGCACCGGCCAGATGGTCGCCTACTTCGTCGAGGCCCTAGCCGAGAAAGGGGTCACCGTAAAGCAGTTCGACCTCACCGTGACCGATATCGGCAAATTAGCCATGGCGTTGGTGGATGCGGCTACTATAGTCATTGGCACCCCTACCATCCTGGTTGGCCCCCACCCCAATGTCGTCTATGCCACCTTCCTAGCCAACGCCCTGAGGCCAAAGGCAAGATTCGTCTCTATTATCGGCTCCTACGGGTGGGGCGGCAAGACAGTGGAGCAACTGGCGGCAATGATTCCCAACCTGAAGGCGGAAGTGCTGGAGCCAGTGTTATGTAAAGGACTCCCCCGGGAAGCCGACTTCAAGGCGCTGGATAAGCTAGCTGATACCATCGCCCAGAAACACAAGGCGGAGGGTTTCGCCTAACGCCTTTTCTCCTAGAAAAATTCGAGGGGGGCGCTATGGAAGAGCTGATCAAAGAATTTATGGCTCAAAAGAGCTTTGCCGTAATTGGCGCCACCGATAACCCGGAGAAGTATGGCAATAAGATATTCAAGAATTTAACCCGCCGCGGCTATGAGGTCTACCCGGTAAATCCGAATTTAAAGGAAATCGAAGGGGTCAAGTGCTATCCCAGCCTGGCCGACATTCCGGTCAAGGTCGATGTAGTCGACTTTGTGGTGCCGCCACCGGTAACTGAGGCCACCCTTAAAGAATGTAAGAAGCTGGGGCTTGACCATATATGGCTTCAACCCGGCTCGGAGAGCGATGCCGCCATCGCCTTCTGCCAAGATAACAACCTCAAGGTGGTATATGGCACCTGTGTCATGATAAGCTAAGGGGCTGGCAAAGTTAGATAAACCGGGGAGGATAAACGATGAAGATTGCGGCCATAACCGAGGACGGCGCCACCATCAGCCAGCACTTTGGGCGGGCACCATACTATGTGGTGGTGACCACGGAAGACGGCGAGGTTGTGGCTAAGGAAACACGGGATAAACCCGGACACAACAGCTTTGCCCCTCACCAACCCCACTCAGCCCACGAGGAAGGACATGGTTTCGGGGCTCAAGCCCAATCAAGACACGCCAGTATGGCTGAAGCTATCGCTGACTGTCAGGTTCTTATCGCTGGCGGTATGGGCTGGGGTGCCTACGAGAACCTTAAAAGCCGCGGCATTGAAATCATCGTCACCGACATCAAAACCATTGACGAAGCGGTAAAGCTATACCTGGAAGGCAAGCTTCTCAACCTGAGAGGAAGACTGCACTAAACCACCTAGCCAGGGCCAGCCAGTAACCTGTTTGCATATTCCCCCACTTTATTGCTAGAATAGCTTGATATCTCGTTACGCCAGACCGAAAAATATCAGCCTAGAGCCTGGAAATTGCCCCCCAGCTTGCTGGGGGGCATCTAGTGTAATTTTCTATGGATAAGAAAGCCTTTTTTGTACTGGTTGCTACTATGCTCATCTCCATGCTGGGGTTCGGCATAGTGGTACCTTTGCTGCCCATCTATGCCGACCAGCTAGGGGCTAGTGCCCTTGAAATCGGGTTTATCAACGCCGGGTTCAGCCTGGCACTCCTGGCAGCTCTACCTATCATGGGCAGACTCTCCGACCGCAGCGGGCGCAAGGTGTTTCTCTGTTCCGGGCTTGCCCTCTTAAC
>JAUWXS010000021.1 GCA_030616265.1 Dehalococcoidia bacterium | reverse complement strand
CACGCCAGTCATAGATATTCTCGTTGGGGTAAAGACCACGACCCAGCAACTAAGCTACACCACTTTTAGTACCGATATGGGCTGGGTGGGGCTATTGGGCTCGAATCAGGGACTAATGAGCGCCACCCTGCCCCAACCCTCCGCCCGGGAAGCCGAGCGGCGGCTGGGCGACAGGATACAAGCTGCCGCCCGTTCGGAAAAACCCTTTACTGATACGGTAGAACGCCTCAAGGCTTATTTTGCCGGGCAGCGTGTAAGTTTCCCCGATGAGCTTGATCTTTCCTCAGCCACTACTTTTGAGCGTGAGGTATGGCGCCTGGTCAGGCTTATTCCCTACGGGGAGACCAGGAGCTACGGCTGGATAGCCAAACGACTGGGCAAGAGCGGGGCGGCGCGGGCGGTGGGGCAGGCTCTGGCCAGAAACCGCCTGCCCATTATCATTCCCTGCCACCGGGTGGTGAGCGATGGTGGGCTCGGCGGCTACAGCGGTGGGTTGGTGGTGAAAAAGTCTCTGCTCCACCTGGAAGCCGACCACCGCTAAGTGAACCGTTATTCTATGTTAACGGTAAATACCTTGGTTTCATCCTGGGGGGTGGGGTCTTCCCAGGGCCGCTTATAGACCAGAGTTATTTCGGTTTCCCCCGGCTCCAGTGTCAGGAAGCGGAAATACTCGACGCCGCCACCGCCGACGACATCTTCCTCTGTTTCATCCGCCTCATAGGTGGGCTCGCCGCCGACAAGCTCCAGCATGGTCTCATCGTAGCTTGCCTGCCAGCTGTAACCGGTAGTGGGATTAGAGCCCAGGGCAATAATAAATTCCTGGTCAAGGCCGATGTCTATCGGCTGCCCCTCATCGTCGTAGGTCTTAACCCCCGTACACCCCCCCACCAGACTGAGAGTTAATACTACCGCGGTAACCAACAGCAAAAGTCTTTTCATAGCGCCCTCCTTAGTGCTCATTATTTTCCCACTCTATTATAACGGATGTAAAGGCAAAAGGTTAGGTCGTCTTTATGCCGTTTTTTAGTCAGGGGCGCCAGTGAAGCTCAGGGGGCAGCACCTTGGCGCGGTAGAGCCTTCGTTTCGCCTCGGAGACCCCTTTCAGCTTAAGGTCTAAGAAGTCCCCCTCGTACTTCTCGATTAGTCCCTCAACGGCGAAGCTATAGTATTTATTCTCGCCGATGACGATATGGTCCAGCACCCTTATCTGCATAATGCCGCCGGCAAAGACCAGGTCTCTGGTTATCTGCTCGTCGCTCTGGCTGGGCTCGGGGTTGCCCGAAGGGTGGTTGTGGACGAGAATCAGCGAGGCGGCATTATATCTAATAGCGCTCTCTATCACTTCTCGGGGGGAGACCGCCCCCCTATCAACCGTCCCCTCGGAGAGGTCGGCGATGTCGATAATCTGGTTCTGGCTATTTAGGTAGATAACCTTGAAAACCTCTTTCTTGAGGTCGCGCATGGAGTGGTAGAGGTAATCAAAAATCTCCCGGGCCGATTTATAGGCGGGCTTATCGACAATCTTTTGTTTGAGAAACTCCCTGGCTACTTCCGAGACCAGCTTGATGCCGAGGGCGCTGTGAGGGCCGATGCCCTCTATCTGCTGCAGCTCTTCGGGTGAGGCCGACAGGGCCGCCCTCAGGGTCTTGAATCTCTTGATGACCTCTTTCGCCTGCGGCTTACAGTCCTTGCGCGGTGAGCCCAGGGTGAGCAACAGCTCGATGATTTCATAGTCGTGAAAGCCTCTAAGCCCCGACTTGATGAACCTCTCCCGCAGCCTTTTTCGGTGTCCCACTGACGCCTCTTTCTCGGTCATTACAGCCTACTCCTCGGCTTCCGGCTTCAGGCTGGCTAGAATCTCCTCGGCTTTCTGGCGATAGTCGCGGCCGACCATTATTCGGCAGGGGAAAGCCGAGACGCCCATAAACGAGGTGATATCCCCGGGGTTGACCATGGCTGGAATGCCCTGCTGTAGGAGAATATCTTTCCATATTTCAGCGGTTAGCTGGTCGGGGGCGGTGGTGAGCAGCACCCAGTTCTTGGCTTTAGCCATTCGTCCCCACCTTCAGCCCCCCCTCCCCCACCAGCTCAACCAGACGCTGGTGGAGTTCGGGGCAGTAGTTGGTGTATATATTGGACAATTTAAGGTTAACCACCCTATCCCCGTTGACGACACACATGTTGACCTCATCCTCCCCGGGGAAGCCCCTCAAGGTATCAACCAGTTTATTCAAGCAGGCGACATCGTCTTCAATATTGGCGGTCTGGTTGATGCTTATGGTCAGGCGGCTCTTGGGCGGTGGCGGAGGGGCCGGGGGCTCCTCAGGCTGAGCTTCTTCAGGGGCGGCTTCGGGCTGGTAGCGGCGCACATTATCGCAACTGAGCTGCACCCGGTCGTTCCTCACCCTCACCCTGCCTTCGACCAGCAGTATATTTCCTTCCTGCCAAAGCTCCCGGGTGCTGGCATAGACATCGGGCCAGGCCATTACCTCCACCCTGCCGTCGAGGTCTTCCAGCATGACGCTGGCGAAGGGGCGGCGGTCCCTGGTAAACGATTGGTGGACCGAAGCCACCATGCCCGCCACCAGGATGGTCTGCCCCACCAGCTCGGTATCGACATGGCCGCACAGGATAGTCTTCTCCGCCGCCACCTTATCGGCAAAGGCGGCGAAGGGGTGCTCGGAGAGGTATACCCCCAGCAGCTCTCTCTCCCAGGCCAGCTTATCCTTAAGTGAGATTTCGGCCGCCTCCAGCTCGAGGCTGGGCATTGGGGTGGGCATGGTCTCCCCCAAGAGGTCGAACATGGTAGACTGCCCCGTCTCCCGCAGGTGCTGCTCCCGCTGGGCTAGAGACTGGATACGCCCGACGCTGGCCAGTAGAGCGCCGCGGTCGCCCAGGCAGTCCAGGGCGCCGGCTTTAATCAGGCTCTCCATTGCCCGCCGGTTGAGGCCGTGCAGGTCGGAGCGGCGGCAGAGGTCTTCGATAGACTTGAACTCGCCGCCCTTGTTCCGTTCGGCGACCAGGGGCTCCACCGCCCCCAGCCCCACATTCTTAATCACATTCAGCCCGAAGCGGATGGTGGGGGCGCCCTCTTCGTCAGGCTCGATAGAAAAGCTGACCTGGCTTCGGTTTACATCGGGGGGCAGCACTTCAATACCCAGGCGGCGGCATTCGGCGACGGCCGTGGCCACCTTTTCTAATTGGTCGGCATGAGTAATAAGAATGGCGGTGATATACTCCGCCGGGTAGTTTGCCTTGAGATAGGCGGTCTGGTAGGCGATAAGGGCATAGCTGAAGCTGTGAGCCTTATTAAAGGCGTAGCCGGCAAAGGGCTCGATAAGGGCAAAGACCTCCTCGGCAATCTGGGAGGAGTAGCCCATCTCCCTGGCGCCGCTCATAAAATTGCGCTTCTCCTTCTTCATCACCGCCGCAATCTTCTTGCCCATCGCCTTGCGGAAGATATCGGCCTGCCCCAGGCTGTAGCCAGCCAGCGCCTGGACGATAAACAATACCTGCTCCTGATAGACGATTACCCCGTAGGTCTCCTCAAGGATGCTGGTCAGGGCGGGGTGGGGGTAACGGATAGGCTCGAGGCCGCGCTTGGCTTTGATAAAGGTGGGAATGTGCTCCATAGGACCGGGGCGGTAGAGGGCAATCATGGCGGCGATATCGCTGAAGGTGGTGGGCTTAAGCTCCTTGATATAGCGGCGCATCCCCGCGCCTTCTAACTGGAACACGCCCACCGTCTCCCCCGAAGATAAAAGCTCGAAGGTCTTGGCGTCATCCATGGGGATATTATGCAGGTCGATACCGATGCCCCGGCTCTTAGCGATAATATCCCTGGCCTTGCCCAGGATGGTAAGGTTAGCCAGGCCGAGGAAGTCCATCTTGAGCAGCCCGATGCAGGCGATATCCTCCATGGTGAACTGGGTCATCACCGTGGTTTCGCCGTCGCCCTTGCTTGCCCGCTGCAGGGGGACATAGCTGGTGAGCGGCTGCTTGGATATAACCACACCAGCGGCATGGGTGCTGGCATGGCGGGCAACACCCTCCAACCGTCGGGCGGAATCAACCAGGTTGCGGATGACCTTATCCTCTTCATAGATAGCCCGCAGCTCGTTATTCTCATCCAGGGCTCTTTCTAAAGTCATCCCCGGGCGGAAGGGAACCAGCCTGGCGACGCGGTCGACATCGCCGTAGGGCATACCCAGCGCCCGCCCCACGTCCCGCAGCGCGGCTTTGGCACCCAGGGTGCCGAAGGTGATAATCTGGGCGACATGGTCTTTGCCGTATTTCTGCGAGACATAGGTTATGACCTCATCGCGGCGAGCGTCCTCAAAGTCCAGATCTATGTCGGGCATCTCCTGGCGCTCCAGGTTAAGAAAGCGCTCGAAGACCAGCTTATTCTCAATCGGGTCAACCTCGGTGATACCTAGGCAGTGCAGGATAATGCTGGCGGCGGCGCTGCCCCTGACCCCGAAGAGAATTTTCCGCTCCTTGGCGAAGGAGATGATGTCCCAGACAACGAGCAGGTAGTTGGCAAACTGGGTCTGCTTGATTACCTCCAGCTCGTAGTCAAGCCGCTCCTCTATCTCCGGGGAGGGGTTGGGATAGTACTGGGCTAAGCCCTGATGACAGAGGTCGGCCAGAAACTGGTCGGCGGTCTTGCCCTCGGGCAAATCCACCTCGGGGAGGTGGAGGCGGCCAAACTCCAGCTTGAGGTTGCACATCTCGGCGATGCGCTCGGTGTTCTCCAGCGCCTGGGGAATATCCTGATAAAGCTTCGCCATCTCCTCGGGGCTCTTGAGGTAATAGAAGTCGCCGGCCATCCTTATTCTCTTCTGGTCGTGGATAGAGGAGTTGGTGCCGATGCAGAGCAGCAGGTCGTGGGCCGAGGCATCTTCCCGATTGACATAGTGAACGTCGTTGGTGGCTACCAGCGGTATATCCAGCTCCTGGCTCATCGGTATAAGGTGCTGGTTTAGCTGCTCCAGCTCAGGAATAGGATGGCGCTGTATCTCCAGGTAGAAATCGCCGAAGGTCTGCTTGTACCAGAGGGCGGTCTGCTTGGCTTCTTCGAGCCTTCCCGAAAGGATAAGGCGGGGGACCTCACCGACAATGCAGGCGCTTAAGGCAATAAGCCCCTGGTGATAGCGCTCCAGCAGCTCCCTGTCCACCCTGGGCTTGTAATAAAAACCCTCAAGTTGCGCCCGGGTGGCGAGCTGAATTAGATTGCGGTAGCCGGTCAGGTTCTTGGCCAGCAAAACGAGGTGGTAGTTGCTCTTGTCGCTGGCGCTACGGCTGAGGCGGCTGTTCGGCGTCAGATAAACCTCGCAGCCGATAATGGGCTTTATGCCTGCTTCCTTAGCGGCCAGGTAGAATTCGATGGCGCCGTACATAACCCCATGGTCGGTTATGGCCAGGCTTTCCATACCCATTTCCTTAGCCCGCTCCACGAGATGGGAGATGCGACCCATGCCGTCGAGCAGGCTATACTGGGTATGAACATGGAGGTGGCTGAACATGGCTCTGATTTATTATAGCACAGGGTCAGTTTGGGGGGATATGTTTTCAAGACATAACCGCCTAGAAATTAAGAAACAAGTTTTTTGATTTCCTAACAACCTATCCCCCTAACCCACTACCACTAAAGAGAAGCGTGAAGGGCGGGGAACCCCCTACTATTCTTTTCTACTCCAACGGTGTAAAATCTTAATCGTCATGAAGATGAAAGTCCTGGGCATTATCGCCAAATGGCTGTTTATTCTGTGCCTGCCCTTTCTCCTGCTGACGGCAAGCCTGGGCTGGGCGATAAACAGCCACTGGCTCTATAACTACGGCTTTGAGAAATACAGTGTTGTCCAGACCCCCGAACTGGCCGAGTTCGACCTGGAAAGAATCGCCGATGAACTAATCGGCTATTTCAACTCAGGCGAGGAGTACCTCAGCATCACCGCAACCAGGGACGGCGAGTCCTTCGAGCTATTCACCCCGGAGGAAACCATCCACTTCAAGGATGTAAAGGGGCTTATTCGGCTGGACTACTGGGTTTTAGGCGGGACGCTATTGTATGTGCTGGCTTACGCCGCCGTCTGTTTATTCTGGCGGCGGAGAAGATACTGGCGGCAGCTGGCGCGGGCTGTGTTCGGCGGCGCCTGTTTAACCCTGGCTTTCATGCTGGCGCTGGGGGTGGGGACGCTGCTCGGCTTCGACCAGCTCTTCTGGCAGTTCCACCTGCTCTTCTTCTCCAACGAGTTCTGGTCGGCAGAGGGATACATGCTGCTACTCTTTACCGAAGAGTTTTTCTACGATGCCGCCCTCTTCTGCGCCTTAGGCAGCGCCGGGCTGGCGTTAATCCTGGGTGGGGTGGGGGGATGGTATCTGATATTTAGCAGAAGAAGGGCTACTTAAGCTTGACAGCCGTGCCGTAAGCTAAAAGCTCGGCGGCGCTGGCGACGACACTGGTAGTCACGAAACGGACGTTAATAATAGCGTCAGCCCCCAGCTCCTCAGCCTGGGCTATCATTCGAGCCGTAGCCACCTCACGGGCTCGCCCCATCATCTCCGTATACTCAATCAGCTCGCCGCCAAGAATCAGTCGCACCATGGCAGAAATGTCCCTGCCCAGCCAGATGGCGAAGATAGTATGCCCCTTGACCAAGCCCAAATTCTCGGTTACCTGACGGCCGGGGACTTCTACCGAATTCTGGAGCATCATGCGAGGCGGGGCCCCACTGGGTGGGAGTTCCTCCGTCGTAGCCTTGGCTCGCCGCTGTTCCACGGCCACCGTCAGTAAGACCAGCAGGATACCACCGAGAAAGCCGTAGACCGCAATCTCCAACCACAAGGGCAACAAGGGCTCGTTGTAGACATACCAAGGTACCCCGGCAAAGACCGCGATAAACAGCCCGAGTACGAAAATCAGCGAACCGAACAGCCGAATTATCTTCATAGTTTTCCCCCTTTCACAATATACTCGCCTTATTAAGTCGCTTCACCGCCTCATTCTTCTCCTTGATGCCCAGTTTAGCCCGGTTTATGGCCTTTCGCAACAGTTCGAACGACAAGTCAAACCTCCCAGGCAACCCCGCCGCCGACAATGGTCATCTCCACCTTGATATCCTTGATTTTCTCCAGAGGAGATTTTAAGGGGTCGGCGCTCAAGACCGCCATATCGGCCAGCTTGCCCGGAGCGATAGAGCCTTTGATATCCTCCTCGAACGAGGCGCGGGCAGCACTGGTGGTATACATCGCCAGCGCCTGTTGGACAGAGATAGCCTCCTCGGGCAGTAATTGTTGCCCCGATTCCGCCCGACGGGTGGCGGCGGCGTAGATGCCGACCAGGGGGTTATCGGGGGCTACCGGGAAATCCGAGCTGCCCGCCACCAGCAGGCCAGCGTCAAGGAAAGACTTAATGCGGTACAGCCAGCGCTGCCGTTCGGGGGGAAGGGTGGCTAAATATCTTTCGCCGCTGTAGTAGATAAATGGCGGCTGGGTAACCACAATAGCCTCGAGCTTGCTTAATCGTTCCAGCAATTCGGGCGGGCACTCGGAGCAGTGCTCCAGGCGGTGGCGCCGCCCCATTAGGGGCGACTGTCCGCCGACATACTCCAGGGCAGCGATAGCCGCTTCCACCGTGCCCGGCTCAATGCAGTGGATAGCCAGCTGAAAGCCGGCCCGGTGGCTATCTAACGCCTGCCGCTTTAACTCGTCCGGCGGCGGCTGCAGCTTTCCCGTAGTCTCATTAACCAGAATCTTTACCCCACCCAGCCGCAACCCGCTATCGCCCGAGCCAAACGCCATACTCGCCTCTTGAAACTGACTCAAGGCGTCAAAACCAAACATCATTGATACGCGGCTCTTGAGCTTGCCGCTATCTTTGAGCCGCTTCAGGCTCTGCCAGCGGGCGTAGTCGTTGCTCACCGAAGCCTCCTGCAGCGAGGTAATGCCCATAGACAGGTAGTGCTGACTGACTGAGGCTATTTCTTCGGCCAGCTCGTCTTCGGATAGCGGGGGCAACACCTTCTGCCGGATATAGCCCACCATCTCGAAGAGCAGACCGCTGGGCTCTCCCGTATCAAGCTCCCGCTCGATAACCGCCCCCGGTGGTTCCATCGTCTCCCTGGTAATGCCCGCCAGCGAAAGCGCCGTACTGTTGAGGACACAGGCATGCAGCGAGCGGTGGGCCAGGACTACGGGGTGCTCGGGCGCCGCCTCGTCCAGGTCGTGTCGGTTGGGGTGGCGCTTCTCCACCAGGTAGAACTCGTTGTAGTCAGTGCCGGTGAGCCATTCGCCCGGCGGCAGGCTCTGCGCCCGGTGGCGAATAGCCGCCTTGATGTCGGCGATAGACTTCACCGCCGGCGGGCTCAGGTCAAGGCTGCGCCGCTTTCTGATGAAGCCGAAGATATGGCAGTGGGCATCATTAAATCCGGGCACCACCGTCCGGCCCCCACAGTCGATAACCTTAGTTTTGGACCCCCTCACCCCCCCCA
>JAUWXS010000158.1 GCA_030616265.1 Dehalococcoidia bacterium | reverse complement strand
GCGGCTTGGTCAATGGGCTTGAGGGTGGACATATTCAGCACGCGGCAGTTTATCCCCTTTTGCTTCAGGCTATCGGCGGCTTCAAGGGCGGGCGATACCATAATGCCGAGGGCGATAATGGTGGCGTCCTTGCCCTGCCTCATGGTTACCGCCTTGCCCAATTTGAAGCGGTAGTCTTCCTTATATAATAGGGGCATTTTGGGGCGGCACAACCTGATGTAGAAGGGTCCCTCGGTGGCGGCGGCTGCCCTTACTGCCTGGGCGGTTTCAATGGCATCAGCGGGAACGATAACGGTAAAGCCGGGCAGGGAGCAGATTAGAGACAAGTCTTCAATGGACTGGTGGGAGACGCCGTCCTCACCGACGCTGACGCCGCCGTGGGTGACTACCAGCTTGACATTGAGTCGGGAATAGGCGATGGACATGCGAATCTGGTCGAAGTTGCGTCCGGGGACGAAAACGGCAAAGGTGCTGGCAAAGGGTATCTTGCCCGACGCCGCCAGCCCGGCGGCGATACTCACCATATTCTGCTCGGCGATACCGCAGTCGAAGAAGCGGTCGGGGAACTCCCTGGCGAAGAATTTGGTCATG
Source organism: Dehalococcoidia bacterium (assembly GCA_030616265.1). Lineage (GTDB taxonomy): Bacteria > Chloroflexota > Dehalococcoidia > Dehalococcoidales > BS750m-G39 > E44-bin88. The sequence continues at coordinate 1,225 of JAUWXS010000158.1, read as the reverse complement.
GTTGACTGAGACAGGTCGGCATCCAGCACCACGATGTCCGGGTTCTGCTTGCCTAGCTCAACCAGGGCCTTGCCATAGGCTTCCCTTGGGGAGACCTCGGGCATTTTTACTCCAGCTCCTTTAGCGCTATCTCTACCTGCTCGGCGTTGGGGGCTTTGCCGTGGAAATCGGGGTTATTCTCCATAAAGCTAACCCCTTTGCCTTTGATGGTGTGGGCGATAATAACGGCGGGTTGTCCTTTAACCCGCTTAGCCTGGTCAAAGGCTGCCATAAGCTGGGTGAAGTGGTGACCATCAGCCTCAATAACGTGCCAGCCAAAGGCTCGCCATTTGTCGGCGAAGGGCTCGAGGTTCATCACATCACGGTTCCAGCCGTCAATCTGCTGTCCGTTGTTGTCCACAATAGCTGTCAGGTTATCCAGTTTAAAGTGGGCGGCAGCCATAGCCGCTTCCCATATCTGTCCCTCGTCGCACTCCCCATCTCCGAGGAGGGCATATACCCGGTAGTCCTGTGAATTGAGGCGACCGGCCAGGGCAACGCCGATGGCAAAAGATAAGCCCTGTCCCAGGGCGCCGGCTGACATCTCCACCCCGGGGCAGGACAGTCGGTCAGTGTGCCCTTGAAGGCGACTGTTTAGCTCTCTCAGCGTGGTTAGCTCATCCACAGGGAGGTAACCGCACTCGGCCAGGGTGGCATAAAGCACGGGGGCAGCATGGCCCTTGCTCAGGATGAACCTGTCCCTGCCTGCCCAGCAGGGGTCTTGAGGCTTATGTCTGAGTACCTTGAAGTAAAGGGTGGCGACAATCTCCACCGCTGATAGAGAGCCGCCGGGGTGACCACTGCCTGCCTTGCCTGTCATGGTGATAATGTGGCGGCGCATCCTCTTAGCTATAGCCGCCATTTCCTTTTCCGATAGCGGTTTAGCTCCGGCTGGTGATGATGAAAAAGCCTCGGCGCACTCTTTCTTTGCCGAGGCTTTTGATAGTGACTTACCCATTTCAGATAGCGACATCAATTCCTCTATGTTGTTTATTAATTATATAATAATTTTGCGGGCTAAGTCTATAATGCTTCGCCCTCATATTATTTGATTTTCCGCCCGATCTCTGGTTAAATATGGTGATAATAAGGAGAAGGGAAATGGATGGTCTAAAAATACAAGTTACTGACAGAGAGATATTGGGTAAGAAGACCAGGTTTTTGCGTCGTGAGGGGGTTACCCCCG
>JAUWXS010000113.1 GCA_030616265.1 Dehalococcoidia bacterium | reverse complement strand
GTGAGTGTCGAAATTAAGCGGGATGGGCTGGCTGTTGAAGACCGCTGGATTCTGAGCCGATTGAGCCGCACCACAGCCAATGTTGCCAGGTTGATGGAGAGCTTCCAGTTCGGCGAAGCCCAGAGGCAGCTCCACGACTTTATCTGGGGGGATTTCTGCGACTGGTATATCGAGTTTGCCAAGATTCGCCTCGGCTCCCCGGATAAGCCCTCGCCCGTCCTGGTTCTGGTCTATGCCCTGGAGACATCGCTGCGACTGCTGCACCCCTTTATGCCTTTCGTCACCGAGGAACTCTGGCAGAACCTCAAACAGCGATTGTCCTCGGACTGGCAAAAGACCGAGTCCATAATGATTGCCGCCTACCCCGAAGCCGATGACAAAGCTATCGACCCTGAGGCGGAAAAGGTAATGGAGGCCATAATCGAGATAATACGCGCCATCCGCAACGCCCGCGCCGAACATAAGGTGGAGAGTAACAAATGGATTGAGGCGCAGGTCTTTGCCGGTGAGCTTACGCCGAAAATCACCCCCTATTCGGCGGCGATTCAGACCCTGGCCAGAGCCAAACCGGTGAGCTTTTTGAGGAGTCGGGAGGAAGCGCCACCAGCTGAAAATGTGCTGGCGCTGGTGCTAAAGAGTTCCGAGGTGATTATACCCATGGAGAGCATGGTTGACCTTAAGGCCGAGCGGAAACGGCTGGGGCAGGAGATAGCCCAGAGCCAGGCCCAGGTTGCCTCCCTTGAAGCCAGGCTCGGAGACAAGGCTTTTCTGGCTAAAGCGCCGGCAGCGGTGGTGGCTAAAGAACGGGATAAGCTCAGCATGCGAAAGGATAAGCTGGAGAGGCTGAAAGAGCGGCTTGCCCGCTTTAAGTCTTAACAAAAGCGAAACCGCCCTCCTTGGTTAGAGGAGGACGGTTCTCGCTAATCTCGGCTTTATCGGCTAAGTTTTTAGTCTTCCCACTTGCCGCCTTTCCCGATGCGGGAGAAGCAGAACCACAATCCACCGATAAATACCAAACTCATGACAACCGTAGTGATTATTGCCGCTGTTGTCATTTCTCCTTCACCTCCTTGGGGGCCTTAGGCCCTCGGGTCTTGGCGGCTTGCAGACAGAAGCTAAAGATCAGGGTTACGGCCAGTATTATCCATATAATATGGGAGCCGTTTAGCGGTCCTATCTGGTAGCCACCATAGGCATTGGGTATATCATTCTTGAAGCCGCCGTAGATGACCACAAAGAGCAAGCCTGCGGGCACGACAATTTTAATTAGCCAGTCAAACCAGGCTCCAATCTTGAAATCCGAGGTCGCATTAACGTGCTCTCTGAGCTTTTGAGCGCCATATACCCAGCCAACGACAATACAAGCCAGGGCGCCGGTTATGAGCAGACCGTAGAAGGAGACTGTCCTATCGACTATATCCAGCCAGTAGAGACCGCCGCCGGTGGTAAAAATGAGCCCGATTAAGAAGGCGATAGCGCAGATAGCGGCGGTGAGTTTGGCCCGACCCCAGCCAAACTTATCCCTGAGCGGAGCGATGACGCCTCCATAGGTCAGGAAGAAGGCAGAATCTATGCCCAGGAAGAAGAAGCAGCTGAAGAAGATTACACCGGTAAGGGCAGCCATGGTTGGCATCATGGAGATTGCCACCGGGTAGGTGACGAAGGCCAGGCCTAAGCCGGCGGCACTAACGTCGCCCACCGAAACGGACAGGGAGTGCATGATGAAGCCAACGATGCTGAATACGGCAAAGCCAGCGAAGAAGCTGGTGGCGCAGTTGGAAAAGGAGGTTATAAAGGCGTTATTGGTCACATCAGCTTTCTTGGCGATAAAGCTGCCGTAGGCGTACATCCCCGCCATGCCCAGGGATAGGGTGAAGGCAATCTGGCTGAAGGCGCCGAACCACAAGTCCGGGTTGGTCAAGGCACCAAAGTCTGGCGCCAGGTAGTAGTTAAGCCCCTCAACAGCCCCGGGTAGGGTCAGCCCCCTTATCAGCAGGACAATCAGCAGTGCCCAGGGAATGGCTACCGTCCAGATGGCAACCTTGCCGATTATCCTGGCTCCTTTGTACATGATGAAGAACAGGGCTACCCAGACAAATGCCAGAGCGCCTACTACTGGCCACTGGAGGCCGCCGAGCACACCTGGCCCGGAGGACAGATTCAATATGTCCCCATAGAAATATGACGCCGCCCCGGCAGCTCCGGCTTCTCCTGTTCCCCAGGCAACGGTAGCCGAGCTAGCCGCATAGTTCAGGGACCAGGCTATTACCACGGCGTAATAGGTGACTATGAGGAAGGCAACGAAGACGGGCCACCAGCCCAGCCATTCCCACTTCTTGCCTATGCTTTCAAATACGCCGGGGGCGCCTTTCTGGAAATAACGCCCCATGCCAAACTCCATTATCAGCCAGGGGATGCCCATTATGATAAGACCGATAATCCAGGCAATCAAAAAGGCTCCGCCACCATATTCATAGGTCAAAGCGGGAAATCGCCAGACATTCCCCAGACCTATTGCGGAGCCCATCGCGGCGAACAGGAAAAAAGTCCTGCCGCCCCATCGTTCCCTTGTTAATTCCGCCAAATCCTCATCCTCCTTTCGTCAAGATTTATCGAATAAGAGGACACCAATTTGTTCTATGCGCCTACCTCCTTTCTTTACTGGAATTATTTAATATAAAGGTGCCCCTCCACCAACCTCACTTAAACACACCATTGTCGGAATTTTACCTAGCTTAAGTCAATATGTCAATAGGTTTCAAGCTGAATCCGTTGCTATTCAGCCGCTCCAGCGCCTTTTTGGTATCGCTAGCCACCCTTGCCTTGTCGCACTGCTGGAGCCGATACTTAAACAGCCAGTAGCTAAATTCCTTTAGCTCAGGCAAGCTGATGGACTTTAGCTGGGGGTAGCCCTTCTCCTGCCGAAAGCGTTTGAGCAGTATTGCCTTGGTGGTGCCGTAGATGCGGCGGTAGGCTTCGTTAAGCAGATTTTGCTCGTTATTGTAGCCCGAGGTGCGCCTTTCCTTGCGCACTTCATCCTGCACCGCTAGAATCAGGG
>JAUWXS010000070.1 GCA_030616265.1 Dehalococcoidia bacterium | reverse complement strand
GCCACTTTCTGGCAGGGGTCGCATTCACCGCAGGGGGGCTGCGCCCCCTCACAGTTTAAAGCCTGAGCCAGCTCCAGAGCCAGGGTCATCTTGCCCACATGAGGAGGCCCGATCAGAAGATAGGCATGAGCGACCGACCCTAGCTCCAGGTTGCGCTGGAGCAGGGTGACCGCCCTATCCTGCCCAACTACCTTCCACATACCAAAATCCCCTTAAACTAAATCACACCGGGTCAGGTCGTCAAAGGTCTCACGGCGCCGAATAAGCCGCGCCTTGCCTTCCTTAACCAGAACAATGGCTGGCTTGAGCGAGGCGTTATAGTTGCTTGCCAGCGACAGGCAATAGGCGCCACAATCAGCCACCGCCAGCACATCGCCAGCGGCAACCGGGGGCAGCATGATATTCTCAATCAGTGTATCACCCGATTCACAGAACTTACCGGCAATGGTAACCTTCTCCGTCTCTTTCTCCGCCATCTTACTGGCGAGCACCGCCTCGTGCCTGGCACCGTAAAGGGCGGGGCGGATATTATCGGCCATACCACCGTCTACCGAGACATAGCGCCTGACGCTGGGTATGTCCTTCACCACCCCCACCGTGTATAAAACCACCCCCGCCTGCCCCACCACCGATCTCCCCGGCTCGATAATAAGCCGCGGCTGTGCCAGCCCTAACTTCTGACATCCGTTAATGACACTAGATGCCATCGCCTGAGCATAGGCGGAAATGGGCGGGGCGGGGGTATCCACATCATACTGAACGGCAAAGCCGCCGCCAACATCCAGCTCCTCCATCTCAAAGCCGTGCTTTTGCTTCATCTCAGCAGCAAAGTTAAGAAAAATTTCTATCGCCTGCTGATAGGGCTCAAGCTCGGCAATCTGCGAGCCGATATGAAAATGCAGCCCTCGCAGGTTAATTTCGGGCATAGAAAGGGTAGTAGCTAGCGCCTTCTCACCATGAACCATAGGTACGCCAAACTTGCTGTCGAGATTACCAGTGATGATATAGCGGTGGGTATGCGGGTCTACGCCAGGGGAAAGTCTTAAAAGTACATCAGGCTTATTACCCCGCTCCCTGGCGAGTTCATCCAGCAGGTTAAGCTCCTGGAAATTGTCCACCACAATGCGCCCCACCCCCCACTCCAGAGCCAGCCTTAACTCCTCGGCTGACTTATTATTACCGTGGAAGTAGACCTTCTGCATGGGGAAACCAGCCGAGTGGGCAATACTGAGCTCACCGCCCGAGACCACCTCCAGCCCCAGCCCTTCCTCTTTAATGATCTGGGCTAGAGCCTTGTTGATAAACGCCTTGGCAGAATAGAAAACAGCGGTATCGGCATAGCGCTGGGTAAACTCCTGCTTAAATTCGGTGCACCTGCTTCGTAAGCTGAATTCGTCAAAGATATAAAGCGGCGTGCCGAACTCGGCGGCCAGCTCCACGGTATCACAGCCGCCGATAAGCAGGTGGCCCTTATTATCAACCTCAGCCGTCGAGGGAAATAGAACAAGCCTGGACATCATTTCCTCAATGTTAGCAGCGCCAGCTAGCTAAGTCAATCGATGAATTATATCACCACTGTCATTGCGAGGAGTCCTTCCGCTGAAGTACGACGAAGCAATCTCCCCACCCAACCATTCCCCCAGGTTGTTTTTACCCACACCAACCCACCCACAAAGGTCTTTCAAAAGGGGGCTTCGCCCCCTCTTTAACTCCCCCAAAATATATGCAGGCCAACGCCCCTCTTAAACACCCCGATTAAAGCGGTGGATGGGGAACACAACCTCAGAGGGCGAGCCAGGGTGGGAAGAAAAACCTCAGGGGGGTGGGGGGAATATAAATTAAAGGGGGGCGCATGCCCCCCCCCCAAACAATTACAGGTGTTTTGTAACTGGCTACCCTTCCCTCAGCTTATAGCGCTGTATCTTACCGGTGGTAGTCCGGGGAAGGGCCTTAACGAACTCTATCCACCGCGGGTACTTATACGGCGCTATGCTCTTCTTGACAAAGGCCTGAATATCCTTAGCCAGCTTCTCGGATGGGTGCTTACCCTTCTTCAGCACCACGAATGCCTGAGGCTTAACCAGGTGATGCTCGTCTTTTTTAGCCACGACAGCGGCTGCAAGCACCGCGGGGTGGGAAACCAGGGCGTCTTCAACCTCAATGGGGGAGACCCATATACCGCCGACCTTGAGCATATCATCGCCCCGGCCGCGGTAATAGTAGTAGCCCCCGGCATCAAGATAGTACTTATCGCCGGTATTAAACCACTCGCCTAGCATAGAGGTCTTGGTCTTATCGTGATGGCGGTAGTAGTAAGCGGCGGTTGATTCTCCATGTACCAGCAAAGTGCCGACCTTACCATCGGGCACTTCCTCACCTTTATCATCGACAATCCGGGCCTGATATCCGGGGACCAACTTACCCGAGCTGCCCGGTTTGACATCGCCGGGGCGATTGGAAATAAAAATGTGTAACAGCTCGGTGGAGCCGATACCATCCAGGATTTCCAGCCCAAACCTCTCTTTCCACTCGTGGAAGATTTCCTTGGGCAGGGCCTCACCAGCCGAGGTACAGAGACGCAGGGAGGAGAGGTCGTATTTCTTGGTGTCTTCTACTTCCAGCATACTGGCGTAAAGCGTGGGCACACTGAAAAACACCGTGGGGTGATAGCGGGTGATGGTGGAGTATATGGTCTCGGGGCGGGGGCGGTCTGGCAGCAGAACCACCGAGGCGCCCAGAGCTAAGGGATAGAAGAAGCTGTTACCCAACCCGTAGGCAAAGAAGAACTTCGATGCCGAGAAGAGTATGTCGTCCTGATTAATGCCCAGGATACCCTTGGCGTAGCTATCAATGCAACTGAAGACATCGTGCTGCAGGTGGACCGCCGCCTTGGGAACGCCGGTACTGCCCGAGGTGTAATTCCAGAAAGCGGCATCTTCAAAGGTGGTATAAGCCACATCCAGTTTATCGGAGCAACGGTCGACGATGTCATGGAATGATATGTGATAAGCCCTCGTCTTCTCGCCGACGATGATAGTGTTCTCCAGGTAGAGAAATTTCTCCTTGAAGCCCTCAATCGCCTCAATAAAATCGCTGTCGGCGATAAGGGTGCGGGCGCGACTGTTATTAAGCAGGTAGCGATAGTCGTGCATGGTATACATATAGTTGACCGGCATCGGAATAGCGCCGATTTTTATGGCGCCGTAGAAGCTGGCCATAGCCTCCGGGGAATCGTACATGACCAGCATCACCCGCTCTTCCATGTGCACGCCCAGAATCTTAAGCGCATTCCCCACCCGATTTATCATGCTCTGCATTTCGGCATAGCTATAGCCCTTATCCTTGTAGTATACCGCCACCTTATCGCCCAGCCCCTTCTCCACCATCTCATCAATCAGCTTGGTGGTTACATTGTAGTACTGGGGAATGAAGCTTTGATATTTATATTTTTCCATATCGACTCCCGGCTCACATCAGGCAAAGATTAACTATGTATTTAGTTTATAATAAATTTTGCCTTTTGACAAAATTGACACCCCATTAACCATACCGTTAGAATATCATTTAACCCGATTTATAGAGGCAAGGATAGTGTATCAAAAGACCACCCTGGATAACGGACTGCGCCTTATCACCGCCCCCATGCCCCACACCCGCTCGGTATCCATCTGCATCTTCATCGGGGTCGGCTCCCGGTATGAGACCGAGCCGCAGGCTGGTATCTCGCACTTTATTGAGCACCTGTGCTTCAAGGGCACACCCAAGCGCACCACCGCCAGAGAAATCTCTGAGGCAATAGAGGGGGTGGGGGGAATCATCAACGCCGGAACTGATAAAGAACTAACCGTTTACTGGTGCAAGGTAGCCCAACCCCACTTCCCCCTGGCACTGGACGTGCTGGCCGATATACTGCTCCACTCCAGGTTTGACCCAGCCGATATTGAGCGTGAGCGCCAGGTTATCACCGAAGAGATTAACATGAGCAAGGACTCCCCGTCCCAGCTGGTTAACATGCTCATTGACGAGCTTTTGTGGCCCCAACACGCGCTGGGGAGGGACATAGCCGGCAGCAAGGAATCGGTAGCCGCCATTACCCGGGAGACAATGGTCGACTACCTGGCGAACCAATATCTACCCGCCAACACGGTGGTCAGTATTGCCGGTGCCGGAAAACACCGGGAGATGGTAAGCGTCGTGAGTCAAGCCCTCGGTGACTGGGCTGGTCTGGAAACCCGTCCCGGATACCAGGCATATAAAGAGAAATCGTTTCCCCGTCTTCGCATTGAGAAGAAAGACACCGAGCAAGCCCACCTCTGCCTAGCGCTAAGCGGACTATCCCTGCTCCACCCCAAGCGCTTTACCCTCGACCTGCTTAATGTCATCCTGGGGGAAGGCATGAGCAGCCGCCTCTTTACCGAGATTCGCGACCGGCTGGGGCTGGCCTACAATATTCATAGCTAT
>JAUWXS010000032.1 GCA_030616265.1 Dehalococcoidia bacterium | reverse complement strand
ATATATATTATATAGTTTTAGCCCGATTTGAGTCCAGCGTTCTCATAACGCTAAACTAATGGTATAATATAACCAGCTTTTTTGAGTGAGGAAGGGGGTTGCCATGTGGGAACAGTTTATGGATAAGGGGGTCTGGATAGTAGTCGCCGTTGTTGTCGGCGCTGTCCTCTTCTTCCTTTTAATGCGCTGGTCGTCCTGGATTGTAGAAAAGCTGGTGCCCCAGCAGATAGAAGAGCAAAGGGAAAGGGTGGAAAGGGCAGTTAGACTGGCAATCGCCATTATCGGCGGTATTATTTTAGCCCTCGGTATAACCGCTGTTGCCGTCACCTTCTACGGCGTGGACATCGGCCCGACCTTGGGGGCGATAGGCGATTGGTTTGTGGAGCACGGCATCCGTATCTTTGCCATCATCCTGGTTGGGTGGTTCGTCTATAAAATGCTCGGCGTAATAATGCCGATTTTTGTCAGGCGGTATGTCACCGAGAAAGGCAAGAGGCGCCGCACTAAGGGGTATATAAAGCAGCGGTCAAACTCACTGGGTAGAGTCGTCACCCAGGCTCTGGGCATATTTATAATCATAATTGTCCTCTTTATGATTATCTCCGAGCTGGGAGTGGATATTACCCCGCTGCTCGCCGGCGCTGGCGTTGCCGGTATCGCCATCGGCTTCGCCGCCCAGAACTCGATACGGGACTTCATCGGCGGCTTCGTGATTATGCTGGAAGACCACTACAACGTCGGCGACGTGGTTAAAGTCGCCGATATAACCGGCAATGTGGAGGAGCTCGGCCTGCGGCGGACCGTGCTAAGAGACCTGAAGGGTATTCTGCATGTTATCCCCAACGGCGAAATCAGGGTCGCCTCTAACTATACCCGCTCGATATCCCGGGCTTTCTTTGAGGTCGGCGTCGCCTACAAAGAAGACCTCGACCGGGTAATGGACCTCGTCAGGAAAACCTGGGAGGAAATGGCTAAAGACCCCGACTGGGAAGCGAAAATAATCTCCAAAACGCCCTGGCTACTGCGGGTAGAGGAATTCGGCGACTCGGGCATTACCATTAGAGCCGTCGGCGACACCAGGCCTATGAAACAATGGGAAGTCATGGGGGAACTGAGGCGGAGAATCAAGCGGGTCTTCGACGAGGAAGGGGTAGAAATACCCTGGCCGCACGTCAAGGTGTTTAGGGGCGAGGAAGAGGGGGGAACGCCGCCGGCAAAGCCGGCCAAGGGCCCAACCCGCCGGAAAACCCGTCCTGCGCCCAAGGCGGCACCGCGCGGAGGAGGCGAGGGTAACGAAGGCGGCGAAGGTGGGGATTATTAAGGATTAGTTCTTCCCTCTTTAAGGCTCTCCCCGTTTTTTAGTCAGATTCTGTGAGATTGCTTCGTCGCTATGCTCCTCGCAATGACATATTGTATTATTTTTCCCCTTGTTTTCCCGCCAACTAAAAGCTATAATGAACCCTATCTGAAAAGGAGTACTTAAATGCCGTCATACGCCTATATAAATAAGAAGTTCGTCCCCCTATCCGAAGCCAAGATAGGGGTTATGACCAACTTCCTTCACTACGGCACCGCCGTCTTCGAGGGCATCAGGGGCAACTGGAACAGCCAGCAGAAGCAGATATACCTCTTCCGCCTCAAAGAGCATTTCGAGCGGCTGCATAACGGCTGCCGTGTCCTCAAGATTGACCTGCCTTATAGCGTAGACGAGCTATGCCAGCTAACGGTTAAGCTGGTGGCCATGTGCCGCTTTGAGGAAGATGTCTACGTCCGCCCGCTGGCTTACAAGAGTTCGGAGTCTTTAGGCGTCCGCCTCCATGACCTGGAGGGCGATTTCCTGGCCTTTGTCATTCCCTGGGGGCCCTACCTGGACATGGATAAAGCCAAGTGCGGCGTCTCTTCCTGGCGGCGGCCCGACTATAACGTAATCCCGCCCAACGCCAAGATTACCGGGCTCTATGTCAATAACGCCCTGGCCAAGACCGAAGCCTTCGAGAAGGGCTTTGATGAAGCCATCATGCTCACCCCGGACGGTCATGTCTCGGAAGGCAGCGGCGAGAACCTCTTTCTGGTGACGAAAGGTGAACTGGTCACGCCCGCCATCGACAACCATATCCTGATGGGGATTACCCGCGATACGGTGATAAAGCTGGCGAAAGAGGAACTGGGTATAGAGACCACCGAGAGACCGATTAAGCTTAACGAGCTTTTTAGCGCCGAGGAGTGTTTCCTGACCGGCACCGCCGCCCACGTCACCCCCGTAGCCGAGATAGACCACCGTAAGATAGCTAACGGCGAGATCGGCGAGGTAACCAAGAAGTTACAGAAGCTCTACTCCGAGGTAATACGGGGCAATAATCCCAAATACCTTGACTGGTGCACGCCCGTCTATAAACGGGTTCCCTGAAAAATCGAAGATTTTTTAGGGTGAAAGTAGTGAGCTACTTCTTGGGGATACCCACCTGCAGCGACTTGAGCAGGCAGATTACCTGGCAGCTTTCTTCCAGCGTGGTAGTGTAGCTATGGGCTTCTTCCAGAAGCTGGCCAATGGCAAAGGTGCCATGCCCGTGAACCATGATAATCCGGCGCTGCTTTAGTGCCCGGGCGATTTCATCCCCCAGCCCCCCGGGTTTGACCCTCATCTTCCAGCCCAGAACCGGAACCTGCTCCATGATAGACTGGCCTTCGGTATCGATGGGCACAATCTCGGTCTCGGTCAGCGACAGGGCGACGGTGTGGGGGGGGTGGGCGTGAACGATGGCTAATGCCGAGGTCTGCTGATAGATAGCGCGGTGGACGGCTAGTTCTACCGACGCCAGCGGCGTATTGCGGTCGTTTTTGCTTAGCCCGGTCTCAATCAGGTCGTGTTCCTCCAGACAGCCCAGCCGGCTGCTGCGGCGGGTAATGATGATGCGCTCGCCCAGCCTTATGCTCAAGTTCCCGCTATGGGAGGAGACAAGCCCCTTGGTGAACAGGTCACGACCCACCGTCTGAAACTGAGATAGAATCATGCTTCCCCTTTACAGCGTCTTTCGGAGCATAAACCTCTTTATTCCTCTGAGTCAAGTTTTTTCGGGGGTTCTTCTTCGGTTTTCTCAGGCTTGGCTTTAGCCGCTTTGGCCTTGGTCTTGGCTTTGGCCTTAGTCGCCTTCGGCTTGGCTTTGGCTGCCTTCGCCTTAGCCTTAGCCGCTTTGGCCTTAGCCGCCTTGGGCTTGGCCTTAGCCGCTCTGGGCTTGGTTTCGGCCGGTGCCGGCGCCTGTGCCTGTAGCTGGTTGAGCTTCTTCATCAAGCGAGACTTGCGGCGGGCGGCATTATTGGGGTGGATAATCCCCTTCTCGGCGGCTTTATCCAGAGAGGTGATGGCCACCGCCACCGCTTCCTCAGCCGCCTTAAGCTCGCCCATAAAGATAAGCCTCTCCGCCTTGGTTATGTTGGTCTTACACAGAGTGCGAATCGGCCTATTGCGGAGCCTCTTTTTTTCCGTTACCCGTACCCTTTTTTGCGCTGATTTAATATTTGGCAATCTCTTCCTCCTTAGGTTGAGGGTTTTGTCTCGGTGGTGGCTTCGTCGCCAATCCGGGAAACACCAATCACCCCTCGAATACCATCGACTCTAGCCATGAGCCGACTTAGCTGGGCTAAGTCCCTGGTCTGCAGGGTAAAGTTCTCCGCCACCTTATTGCCGTCCTGGGGAGTTGAGGTCATCAAGGCAATGTTAACCCCCTCCTCAGCCACAATGGTGGTAATGTCGCGGATGAGCCCCACCCGGTCCCAGGCCTCGACCTGAATGTTAACCGGAAACAGGGAATCGGTCGGCTCCCACTCCACGGCAACGAGCCGCTCTTTCTCATCCTCGTGGACTACATTGTAGCAGTCTTTACGGTGAATAGTCACCCCCCGACTGCGGGTGACGTAGCCGATAATCCTGTCCCCGGGCACCGGGCGGCAGCAGCGGGCGAGATGGGTAACTAAATCCCCCACCCCCAGCACCCGGACGGCCGACTGCGGGGGCTTGGGTGGGGCGGCTTCCACCTTTGCCGGGGGCGGCTGCTGGGCGGAGAGCTTTAAGGCAATCTGGTGGGTGGAAACGCCTCCATAGCCGATAGCCGCCAGAAAGTCGTCCAGGCTATCGTACTTAAATAGCTTGGCCAGCCCTTCCCGCTCAGTGGGCCGTATCCCCAAGTGCCGCATCTCCTTTTCCAGAAGCTCCCGCCCCCGCTCAATATTCTCCGCCCTTTCCTGGTGACTAAACCACTGGCGTATCTTGGTGCGGGCGTGAGAGGTCTTGGTATAGTTCAGGTGGGGGTTGAGCCAGTCGCGGCTCGGTCCTTTTTCCCCCTTGGAGGAGACAATCTCGACGACGTCGCCGTTGCTCAACTGGTAGTTGAGCGGCACCAGCTTGCCGTTTACCTTAGCCCCGATGCAGCGGTTGCCCAGCTCGGTGTGGACCCGATAGGCAAAGTCGAGGGGGGTAGCCCCCTTGGGCAGGTCTTTTATCTCCCCCTTGGGGGTGTAAACAAAGACCTGGTCGATAAAGATGTCGGTCTTGACCGATTCCAGAAACTCTTCGGCGCCGCTGAGCTCGCGGTGCCAGTCGATTAGCTGGCGCAGCCAGGATATCCGCTCCTCGAAGTGGATGTCCTTCTCTTCGCCCTCTTTATAGCGCCAGTGAGCGGCGACGCCGTATTCGGCAATATGGTGCATCTCGCGGGTGCGAATCTGGACCTCCAGAGGCATGTTGCCCATACACATTACCGCCGTGTGCAGGGCTTGATAGCCATTGGGCTTGGGGTTGGCAATAAAGTCGTCGAACTCACCGGGCAGAGGGCGCCACAGACTGTGGATAACGCCGAGAACGTTATAACAATCGGATACCGTGCCCACCAGTATCCGCAGGGCGAGAAGGTCGTATATATCATCGAAGTCTTTACCCAGGGCTTCGTATCTTTCCACTTTCTGGTATATGCTGTAGATGTGCTTGGGCCGGCCCGATATCTCGGCGCGCAAGCCCATCCGCTTGAGCTCGGCTTCTAGAATTTCGATTGTCCGGGTGATAAAGTTCTCCCGCTGAGCGCGGCGGGCGGCGATCAGGTTAGCCACGTGGTGATACTTTTCCGGCTCCAGGTAGCGGAAGGATAAATCTTCCAGCTGCCACTTCAGCTCCCATATCCCCAGACGGTGAGCCAGGGGGGCGTATATCTCCAGTGTCTCCTGGGCGATGCTGCGCTGCATTTCCGGCGTCAACGCCTTTAGCGTGCGCATATTATGCAGCCGGTCAGCCAGTTTGATAAAGACCACCCGCAGGTCCTCAGCCATCGCCACCAGCATCTTCCTCAGGCTCTCCGCCTGCGATTCCCTGATCTTGGCACTGGGAGCCGGCAGGGGTAGCTTGCCCAGCTTGGTGGTACCATCAACCAGCTTGCTTACCTCGGAGCCGAACCTGGCTTTAAGCTGGGAGAGGGGTATGTCGCAGTTCTCGGGGACATCGTGAAGTAGGGCCGCCGCCAGAGTGCTGGCATCAAACTGAAGCCCGGCTAGGATAAGGGCAACCTGCAGCGGGTGCTCGATATAGGCATCGCCCGACTTGCGCACCTGTCCCTGGTGCGCCTCGGCGGCAAAAGCATAGGCATCCTCCACCAGGGGTAGCTTCTCCGGCGGCAGGTACTCTTTAGCCTTCTCTAAAAGCTCGGCCAGACTCATGGTTAAAGTATAGCGCAAGCGGACTTAAGGTTGCAAAATGTCTTTATCTAGCTCTCCGCTTAGATATTTGCCTACCAACCCACCCCCTTAATGCACTCTAAAAAATCTTCGATTTTCCAGGGGACCCGCTTTCCCCCTCCCTTGTAAGGGAGGGGGAGGTTTTTTTCTGAAAGAGGGGCTTCGCCCCTCTTAAACTCCCCTTCTAACTGATAGTGGTAAAATAAAGCAATTGGAATTGGGAGGTGATTATGATACCGATTAAAATGCTCGACGAGGGAATTCAACTCTGTAAAGAGAATGTAGACCGACTTCTATACGATGCATATATCTTGGATAAAGAAGGGTCCCACGGACACGCCTTAGCATTAGCTATTCTCGCTATGGAGGAATACGCTAAAAAGCTCATTCTGGTTGCTAGCGCAATATCCCCCGACGAAGCTGGTGAACCCTTAGACAAAGCCTTCAAAAGCCATAACTACAAGCTAGAATGGGCATGTGACAGGCTCATAAGAGCATTGCCAGATGCTTCCCAGGGGAAACCACTTCAAGAGAAAGTCGAGGAATTAAAGGGGCTTCTTTCTGAACTAAAGCTTTCATGTCTGTACGTTGACTATGACGAGGAGATAGGTTGGATTGACCCGAACAGACCTAACGTGAAGGGCGGAGCACAAACGCAAGTTAGGTATACGGAAGAGTTGATTAAGGCGACCGAACCATGGGTATCTAAGGCATACTGGGTATGGAGAGACCGCACAACCGAATAGTGTCTTTACAACCCTAAGGTAATACTGTATTCTAGCCTTAAGAAAAGCCATGTTGTATCAGGCACCACGCGGAACCTCAGATATTCTGCCCGATGAGCAAGCCTACTGGCGCTTCATAGAGCAGCAGGTAGCGGAAATGGCTAGTCTCTACGGCTACGAGCGCCTTGACGCCCCCGCCTTTGAGGACACCAAGCTCTTTAGCCGCAGCGTCGGCGAGGACACCGACATTGTCACCAAGGAAATGTACACCTTTGAGGACCGGGGGGGCAGCTCGCTCACCCTTCGTCCGGAGGGCACCGCGCCGGTGTGCCGT
>JAUWXS010000083.1 GCA_030616265.1 Dehalococcoidia bacterium | reverse complement strand
ATCCCATTATGGGCGTCGGTTCAGCGCCCTTCCGCGGCAACCTCAGGCCGGACACGGTGGACAAGGTCACCCAGGAGCACCCCAGCGTTCATACCTTTACCATACAATCGGCATTTAAGTACGACAACCCCCACGACGAAGTCGTTGCCGCCATAAAGAAGCTAAAACAGCGGGAAAAGGGGCTGCCCCGGGAATTGGACGAGGAAAGATGCCTGGATATAGTCAGGCGCTACTCCAAGGAATACCAGAAACAGGTAGAGGTGCTGGCGCCGATGATTAACGAGGTCGCCAAATATATACCCAGCCGCCGAAAAAGAAAGCTGCACATCGGGCTTTTCGGCTATCCGCGTAGCATGCGGGGCATCACCCTACCGCGGGTAATATCATTCACCGCCGCCCTCTACTCCGTCGGCCTGCCGCCGGAAATCCTGGGCTTAAACGCCCTCACTAAAGATGACATTGAATTCATTAATAAAGTCTACTTGAACTGCAAAGATGACCTAAGAGACGCCCTGCAGTTTTTGAACCCGGACACGCCCTATCTAACCAAGGAGCTTGCCCGGACGATAAAAGACTTCCCCATAGACTTCGAGGTCAATAAGCAGCATAAAGAACTCACCGACAATATCCTGAAATCCCTGAAAGGTGACAAGGCCTGGCTGGAGGAATCAGTATTGCGGGCAGCCAATATAAGAAGGTTTTTGGGGTGAGGGGAGAAAAAATAAAGGGATTAAGGGGGTGAGGTAGAGAAGATGAGGAGGAACAAGCAAATATTATCAATGTCATTGCGAGGAGCGAAACGAATATTACTAATGTCATCTTGAGAAGCGTAGCGACGAAGCAATCTCAAAACAAAGCAGGTGAATAAACAATATTTTGTATACATAATGACCAATAAAGATAACAGAGTGCTTTATACAGGTGTAACCAATGACCTGCAGAGAAGAGTTTATGAACACAAAAACAAACTGGCTGAAGGATTCACTGAGAAATATAACGTTATTAAGCTCGTCTATTATGAGGTATGTGAAAACATAGAGAATGCCATTTTAAGAGAGAAACAAATCAAGGGAGGCTCAAGAGAAAAGAAGGTTCGATTGGTTAACAGCATGAATAACGAATGGCACGATTTGTATGAGAAATTATAGAGATTGCTTCGCCTACGGCTCGCAATGACACAAGGGGGCAATCTGGAAGACAAAGGGGGCAAAAGTTAGCAACGGCAGCAAAACCTAAAAAGTGAGGAGAGTAATTTTTGAAACCATCTAAAGTCCTAATCGTCGGCTCAGGCCCCATCATAATCGGCCAGGCGGCGGAGTTCGACTACGCCGGCACTCAGGCGTGTAAGGCGATGCGGGAAGAAGGGGTAACCTCGGTGCTGGTGAACTCCAACCCGGCCACCATTATGACCGACGAGGGCATCGCCGACCTCGTCTATATCGAGCCGCTGACCGTGGAGATGGTGGGGCGTATCATTGAGCGGGAGCGTCCCGACGGGTTATTGCCCACCCTCGGCGGGCAGACCGGGTTAAATTTGGCCGTAGACCTGGCTGATGCCGGCATCCTGGAAAAATATAACGTCAAAAGCCTGGGCACCCCCATACAGACGATAAGAAACGCCGAAGACCGCGAGCTGTTCAAAAAGTTGATGACCGACATCGGCGAACCGACCCCGCAGAGCGCCACGGTCAACACCCTCAAGCAAGCCAGGAAGGTAGCCAGGGAAATAGGCCTGCCCCTAATTATCCGCCCCGCCTACACCCTGGGGGGGACGGGGGGAGGCATAGCCCGCACCCCGAAAGAACTGGATAAGGTGGTAAGCTCCGGGCTAGCGGCCAGCCCCATCAACCAGGTGCTGGTGGAGAGATCGGTGGCGGGGTGGAAAGAAATAGAGTATGAGGTTATGCGCGATGCCGCCGATAACTGCATCACCGTCTGCAACATGGAAAACTTCGACCCTATGGGGGTGCATACTGGCGATAGCATTGTCGTTGCACCCAGCCAGACACTGACCAATAAAGAGTACCAGATGTTACGGACAGCCAGCCTCAAGATTATCCGCGCCCTGGGCGTTGAAGGCGGTTGCAATATACAATTCGCCCTCGACCCCCATAGCCGGAACTACCATGTAATCGAGGTCAACCCCCGCGTCAGCCGCAGCTCGGCGTTGGCCAGTAAGGCTACCGGTTACCCTATCGCCCAGGTAGCGGCCAAGATAGCCGTGGGCAAAAGGCTGGACGAAATCCCCAACCAGGTAACCGGTAAGACCATGGCTTCTTTTGAGCCAGCGCTGGACTATCTGGTGGTCAAGATTCCACGCTGGCCCTTTGACAAGTTTGCCTCGGGCGACAGGGTTATCGGGACTCAGATGAAAGCCACCGGCGAGGTGATGGCTATCGATAGATGCTTCGAAGCCGCCCTGCAGAAGGCGATACGCTCACTGGAGTTCGGCAAGAGGTCGCTGCTCTGGGAAGACCCCAAGTGGAAACTGGGGGAGGATATTAATTCCTACCCGCTAGAGCCCAACGACCTCAGACTGTGGGCGTTAATGGCCGCCCTGAGGCGGGGGATAACCCCCCAAGCGCTATCCGACCATACCAGGATTGACCTCTGGTTTACCACCAAGCTCCAAAATATCGTGGATATGGAAAAAGAGCTGCTGGCTGAAACGCTTACCCCTGAGCTTATGTGGCAGGCAAAACGGCTGGGCTTTGCCGACGGGCAGATCGGAACCCTGGCCGACCGGCTCCCCGAGCAGGTAAGACAGCTGCGCCACGACTGGAATATCCGCCCTGTCTACAAGATGGTGGATACCTGCGCCGCCGAGTTCGACGCCGCCACCCCCTATTTCTACAGCACCTATGAGCAGGAGAACGAGGCTTTGCCCTCCAAGGGGAAAAAGGCGGTGGTTATCGGCAGCGGGCCTATACGCATCGGCCAGGGCATTGAATTTGACTACTGCAGCGTTCATTCCGCCTGGGCTTTACAGGAATCCGGTTACCAAGCCATCATGGTAAACTCAAACCCGGAAACGGTATCCACCGATTTCGACACCAGCGACCGCCTCTACTTTGAAGCCCTGGACGAGGAGAGCCTGCGTGACATTCTGGAAAACGAGGGAGGAAACGGGGAAGCACCGCCGTCAATAGTCCAGTTCGGCGGTCAGACGGCGATAAACCTGGCTGAGCCCCTATTTCGCAGCGGGATGCCCCTCCTCGGCTCCAGCGCCGAAGCCATCGACCTGGCTGAGGACAGGCGCCGCTTTGAGAACTTCCTTAATGAGTTAGGCATCCCCCAACCCCCCGGAGCCGGCGTAACCTCGGCAGAGGAAGCTCTCAGCGTGGCTAAGCTCATCGGCTATCCGGTGCTGGTCCGCCCCAGCTATGTCCTCGGTGGCAGGGCTATGGAGATAGCCCACAACGCCAGTGAGCTTAGACGCTATATAAAACAGGCTATCGAACTGGACATCAAACACCCCGTCCTGATTGACAAGTATCTGGAAGGTAAAGAGACGGAGGTTGACGCCGTCGGCGATGGAGAAGACATTCTCATTCCGGGGATAATGGAGCATATCGAACGGGCCGGAGTCCATAGCGGGGATTCGATGGCTCTCTATCCCGGGATAAACCTGACCGAAACCGAGGTGGATACCCTCGTTGACTACGCTATCAGAATCGGGCTGGGGCTCAAAATAAAGGGCTTGATGAACATCCAGTTCGTCATTATGCGCAATAGTGATAACCAGGGTTCATCGGTCTATGTCCTGGAGGTAAACCCCCGCGCCAGCCGCACCATCCCCTTTATCTCCAAGGTAACCGGCGTGCCCATGGTAAAAATCGCCACCAAGGTCATGCTGGGCAAGACCCTTAAAGAGCAGGGTTATAAAACCGGCCTCTGGCCCAGGCAAAAGCTAGTGGCTATTAAAGCCCCCGTCTTTTCCATGTCAAAGCTCATCGGCGTCGACACCTACCTTGGGCCGGAGATGAAGTCCACCGGTGAGATAATGGGCATCGACTATAGCTATGACGCCGCCCTGGCCAAGGCGCTTCAAGCC
>JAUWXS010000057.1 GCA_030616265.1 Dehalococcoidia bacterium | reverse complement strand
CCAGCCCGATATAGATATCGTGGTTGAGGCTATCGGCGGTGAGAAGCCGGCACTGGAGTACTTAAAGCGGGCGCTGACCGCTGGTAAGCACGTGGTTACCTCCAACAAGGAGGTTATCGCCAAGCACGGGGTGGAGCTATTCGCCCTGGCGCAAGAGCACGGGGTGGGGCTGCACTATGAAGCCAGCGTTGGCGGCGGCATTCCCTTAATCGCCCCCTTTCAGCAGGACCTGGTAGCCAATAAGATAAGCGGTATCTATGCCATCATCAACGGCACCACTAACTATATCCTCACCCGCATGGCCAGAGAGGGCATAGATTTCCCTTCGGCACTGGAGAGCGCCCAGAAGCTGGGCTATGCTGAGGCTAACCCCAAGAACGATATTGAGGGCATAGATTCCACCTATAAGCTGGCTATATTGGCCTCTTTAGCCTTTCACCATCGGGTGCAACCCCGCGATGTCCACTGCGAGGGCATCTCCCACCTGGACAGCCGCGACTTTAGGTACGCGCGGGAGCTGGGCTTTGCCATCAAGCTGCTGGCCATAGCCAAACAGGGTGATAACCTGATTGAGGTGCGTGTCCACCCCGTCTTTATCCCCGAGGAATCCCTGCTGGCTAAGGTTGATGGCGTCTATAATGCTATTCTGGTGGAGGGCGATCTGGTGGGCCAGGTGCTCTTCTATGGCGAAGGGGCTGGTGCTCTGCCTACCAGCAGCGCTGTGGTGGCTGATGTCGTCTCCGCCGCCCGCGATATCGTTATCGGCAGCGGCACCCGAGCAAGGTGGGGGTTAGAGCCGGGTAAGAGCATCAAGCCGATGGCTGAGCTGGAAACCCGCTATTACCTGAGGCTCAATGTCGACGACCAGCCCGGTGTTTTGGCTCAGGTGTCAAAGGTTTTGGGTGACCATCTCATCAGCATCTCCTCGGTCATCCAGAAGGCGATTGATGCCAAGGCTAAGACGGCGGAGATTGTCATTATGACCCACCCCGCCAAGGAAGCCGAGATGCAGCAGGCGCTTAGTGAGCTGGAGCATATGGCTTCGGTTAAGGAAATAGGGAATTTTATAAGGGTGGAGGCTTGAGTTTAGCTCTTGAGGGGGGCGGAGTCCGTATATTAATGTTATTCTGAAGGAGCGAAGCGACTGAAGAATCTCAAAGAGACCCTTCGCTACGCTCAGGGTGACAGTAAAAACAGGGAGTTTAAGAGGGGCGAAGCCCCTCTATAAAAAAATCCTTCCCCCTCCCTGGTAAGGGAGGGGGATACAGGGGGAGGGTTGGTAAGAAATGCTTAAGAGGTCTGGTGAAAAAGAGTTATGAAACCCGGAGTCCTATTTAGATATAAAGACTTCCTCCCCATCACCCCCAAAACACCTCTCTTCACCCTGGGCGAGGGCGACACCCCGCTGGTCAGGTGCCGCCAGCTTGAGAAAGAGCTGGCTATAGCCGAGCTTTACTTCAAGCTGGAGGGCTGCAACCCCACCGGCTCCTTCAAGGACCGGGGGATGGTGGTGGCGGTTGCCAAGGCATTGGAGGAAGGCAGCAAGGCTTTGATGTGCGCCTCTACGGGTAATACCAGCGCTTCGGCGGCGGCCTATGCCGCTGGCTGCGGCGTTGACTCTATCATTATCATCCCCAGGGGCAAGATTGCCCTGGGCAAGATGGCTCAGGCGATTATCTACAAGGCTAAGATCGTGGCTATAGACGGCAACTTCGACCAGGCTCTAAAAATAGTGCTGGCTCTCACCGAGAAGCACCCCGTCACCCTGGTCAACTCGCTAAACCCCAACCGCATCGAGGGACAAAAAACAGCCGCCTTCGAGATTATCGATGATTTGGGCGAAGCCCCCGACTATCTCTTTATCCCGGTGGGCAACGCGGGCAACATCACCGCCTACTGGAAAGGCTTCAAGGAGTACCGCCAGGCGGGCAAATCTAAAATCAAGCCCAAGATGATGGGCTTTCAGGCGGAGGGCGCTGCCCCCATCGTGCGTGGTCATGTCGTGGAAAAGCCGGAGACGGTGGCTTCGGCGATAAGAATCGGCAATCCTGCCAGCTGGAAGAGGGCGGAAGCCGCCCGCGACGATTCGGGTGGCATTATCGATATGGTCAGCGACGCCGAGATTCTAGCCGCCCAGAGGCTGCTGGCGACTAAAGGCGGCATCTTCGGCGAGCCGGCGTCGGCGGCATCTTTAGCCGGGCTGGTAAAGCTTTCTCAGCAGGGGATGGATTTCTCCAAAAGCAAGATAGTCTGTATCGTAACCGGCACCGGGCTCAAGGACACCGAGACGGCGGTAAAGGGTGCCGAGCCATTTTTGGAGCTTCCCGCTGACCTAGCCGCTGTGGAGAAGGCGTTAGGCTTGGCTTGACATAACAGTTGAAACAAAGACAGGGACGAAGGAGGGCTGGAGTGATTAACGAGGCAGAGATTAAAGCGGCCGTAACCTCTATCATCAAAGCTATTGGTGAGAACCCGGAAAGGGAAGGTTTGAAAGGCACTCCCCAGCGGGTAGCTGATATGTACGCCGAGCTCTTTACGGGGCTTGGTATGGACTCCAGGGAAGACCTGTCGGTGGGCTTTGAAGAAGGACACCGCGAGATGGTAATCCTCAGGGACATCCCCTTTTACTCCATGTGTGAGCACCACCTTTTGCCTTTTTACGGTGTGGTCCATGTGGGCTATCTGCCTAATGAGTCGGGGCGTGTCGTCGGCGGCAGTAAGCTGGCTCGGGTGGTGGAAATCTTCGCCAAGCGCCCCCAGATTCAGGAGAGAATGACCTCTCAGATTGCCGATGCCATCGTTAGCGGGCTTAAACCCGATGGGGTGGGGGTCATCGTCCAGGCGGAGCACCTGTGTATGATTATGCGGGGCATCAAGAAGCCGGGGAGCACTATTGTTACCTCAGCCCTCAGGGGTAGCTTTCGCAGCCGAACCGAAACCAGGGCTGAATTCTTCTTCCTGCTGCAGGGCAAGTAGGCCTATCTAATCAGAGGAGGGGATAGGGCGGGGTTCCTGGAGCTCCATTTCCTGGCCGCAGCAGGTAGGCGTGCCTTTATCGGCTTTGGTGCATAGTATTTCAGTGCCGCACTTAGTACAGCGATATCTTTTACCTAACTGGCTGGCCATCTATTTCTTAAGCTCCATGGGTTTACCGCAGCAGTGGATGCTGCCTTCGCCACCACGGGTGACGATGAACTCAGCGCCGCACTTAGTACAGCGATACCTCTTACCTATCTGATTTGCCATCTAAAAGCTACCTTTCTACGACCTGGTTGGCTCTATAAAAACCATAATATTATAGGCGCTGGCTTGAATGTTGTCAAAGCCCGCTACTGGCCCATAATCTGCACCACGATTTGCCTTGCCCTGGCTCTATTGTCGAAGTCCACCACCACTATTTGCTGCCAGGTGCCCAGCACTAGGCTCTTGTCGCTGAAGGGGATTACCAGTGAGGCGCCCAGCAGCGAAGCCCGTACATGGGAGTGTCCGTTACCATCACCCCAGGCGCGGTCGTGCTGGTAGGGGATATCGGCGGGGATATTTCGCTCCCACATGCTCTTGAAGTCAGCCAGCAGCCCCGGTTCAAACTCAATGGTGGTAATCCCAGCGGTGGAGCCGGTAACAAACAGGGTAACCGTGCCCTCGCTTATGTTCGCCTCAGCCAGCTGCTTTTGTACCTCGGGCGTGATATCAATGATGTCGCCGTGACCTTTGCTTTGAAGGCTGATTTTCTTGGTGACTACCATAGTACGCCTCCTAAATAATGATTGGGTGGGCTAGGTACTCAGTTTTTTCACCAGGAAGGCAACATTCTTACCAAAGTTCCACGCCGTGGCAAGTCCTTCTTCGTCATTCTCCACCTCGCCCTTCTCTCGGCCAAAGGCAATATTCCAGTAGGTTGAGCTAGGCATAAAAAATCCCAGGATATGAAACCAATACATAAGCTGAGCGAAGGTAAAGTTCTGACCAGCTCGGCGGGCGACCACCAAGGGTCCGCCTACCTTCCCCTTGAATACCCCCCTAAAGCCGCCTATACGGCCGGTTCTTTCCATGAACGCTTTCAGTAAAGCTGTTGCTGAGCCAAAGTACACTGGCGAGGCCAAGATTATAGCTTCGGCCTTCTTCATTTTGGTATATATGGCAAAGAGGTCATCATCAATATGGCACCGCTCTTCTTCATCTAGGCAAACCCTACAGCCATCACACGGTCGAATATCCAGACCACTTAAAGTTATTAGTTCGGTGCCTAATCCTTCCTCGGCTATGGCCTTCAGTGTATGTTTGGTTAGTATTTCCGTATTGCCGCCCTTTCTCGGACTACCAACAATGCCAATTGCTTTCATGATAGCCTCCTTCCATCACAAGTAGTTTAATTCATCCCAGAGGATATTGTCCAAATCAAATATGGGGCCATCTTTACATACCTGCCTTAAGCCCTTTTTGGTCTTTACCGTGCAGCCGTAACAGACCCCAAGTCCGCAGCCCATCCTCACTTCCAAAGAAATCTGTATCGGCTTTGCTATCGGGAACTTTTGGGCAGCCATGGTCTGATACATTGAAGCTGGTCCGCAGGCAAAGACCTGGTCTGCCCCTTCAGTGAAATCGGGCAGGAGGTCGGTTATCATGCCCTTTGTACCCTCGGTTCCGTCCTCGGTGGCGGTGACGAGCCTTACCTTGGGCAATAGCTTCGATGGGTAAAGCTGGGTGGTGGTGGGCGTGCCGTAGAGCATGGTTACCGATAGACCTCGCTTGACGGCTTCGTCAGCCAGAAAGTGAATTGGTGCGATGCCGATACCCCCCGCCACCAGCAGCAGGTTCTGTGAGCCAGGATGAATGGTAAAGCCGTTGCCCAGTGGTCCCAGCAGGTCGAGCTTGTCACCAGACTGGCGTTGAGACAGCCATTGAGTTCCCTTCCCCACCACGCTGAAGAGCAGGGCAATCTTGTTGCCTTCCCGCTGGTGGATGCTCAAGGGGCGGCGCAGCTGACATTCAGCGTCTTTCCCGCAGCGCGCCATAACGAACTGCCCCGGCTGGGCTTGGGGAGCTATCTGAGGAGCTTCCAGCCAGATAAGGTGGACCTGTGGCACAGGCTCGGTATTGGCCGTAACCTGAGCTACTTCCTGCCTCAAGCGGGCTCCTTCCTCCGGTAGTCTGATACCGGCTGAGCGCTGTAAATCTGGCTCCCCCTGAGCAGCACCTTGAGGGCGGCCTGGGCGGTATCAAGCGAGGTAAAGCAGGGGATGCGCTTCTCCGTAGCAGCACGGCGGATGCGAAAGCCGTCCCGCAACGAAATGCGTCCCCCGGTA
>JAUWXS010000141.1 GCA_030616265.1 Dehalococcoidia bacterium | reverse complement strand
CTTACCCGCCGCCATTTCTCACTCCTGGGATTCTCCATGGGCATCTTGGTGTAGAGGGCGAAGCCGCAGCTATCCCAGCTGCGGAACCTTGCCCCCTCCCCCTTGACCAGCTCATCGTTGATGTCGAAGCAGTAACAGGTGGGGCAGAGCAGGGTGCAGATACCGCAGCTTATGCACTTGGCGGCTACCTGCTCCCAGAAACCTTCATCATCAAAGCTTTCGAGCAGCTTATCCTTAATGCCCCCGGTATCCAGTTTTCGGCTAACCCTATTATAGGCTGTCTCCTTTGCTTTTTGGGCTTCAGCCTCATCGTTCTTGGTGGCTTCTTTTAAGCCGCTGGTCTTGGCGGTTAATTCTTTACCCTTGGTGGTGACTGCCTCAATCAGGAATTGATCGCCGATATCGATGAGCATCAGGTCGACATCGGTGGGGTCGGTGGGGCTGGTGCCCATTGAGGTGCAGAAGCAGCTTTCGCAGGGGTTGGTACAGCCCAGCCCGACCAGTACCGCATTCTTTCTCTTGTCTAGATAGTAGGGGTCCTGGTAGGCATCCTCAAAGGTCATATCCAGTATAGCCATGGCTCTGGCGTCACAGGGGCGAATGCCGAAAAGCAGCTGCTTTTGTCCATTCTTGGCTGGTGGCTCTACCTGGTAACCTTCTTCATCTTTGCGGAAGCGGAACATCTCCTCCATCGGGGGGAGGAAGCTGGCTTTGGGGGGAACAACCGTATTTCGGTACCAGTCTAGAAAGCTGGTGTCTTTACCGTCCCATTCCGCCATAGCTGCCACGCCACTTGCCCGTGACGGGGCCAATACGGCGAACTGCCGGCTCCATTTCTTAAGCAGTTGGGTGATGTCCTTCTTGCCTATCTTCTTAGCCATTACCTGAATAAATCCTCAGCCTCTTCCTGTTCGTAGTGAGCCATTAGCGGCAGGGCTTCCTTGTCCATACCTGACTTAAAGTGAAAGAGCTCATCGACTATGTCGTACATCTCGCGGGTCAGGCTTCTTAAGGGGATATTCACCGGGCAGACGCGCTCGCACTCGCCGCAGTCGGTGCACCTTCCCGCCAGGTGGATATTGCGCACTATCTGGAAGATGAGGTTATCCTGCCACTGGGGCATCGGCAATGTCCACTGCGGCTCGGTTTCCTCGACAAAGCATCGCTGGCAAAAGCAGGCGGGACAGACATTGCGGCAGGCATAGCAGCGGATGCAGCGGCTTAATTCATTCTCCCATGACGCCCACCGCTCGGCCGAGGAAAGTCCTTTTAACTTTTCCATGTTTTGCCCGCTGACTTTCAGGTCGGGCGCCGGCGGTCGGGGCTCGCCGAGAATAATATCGTATTCCTGGGGGGTGGGCAGTTCACAGGCAAGGCAGTGGTCAAAGAGAACTTCAGCGACGGCAAAATCCTTTTTCTTACCGCCAACCTTTATGATTACCTTGTTCCCCTCTCTAGCGACATCGTCCAGCTCGTCTCTGTCCTTGCCCACCAGCCGTTCTATCTTGGCCAGGTCGATAATGCCCGGGCAGGGGACGGCCAGAATGACCACATCCTCCCTGGCGACCTTGTTGTCCTGTATCAGGCTGACAATGGAACGGCTGTCGCAGCCCTTAGCCACGATGCCCACCCGCCCCTTTATCTCGGTTAAGAAATTGGCCAGGTTATTGGTGATAAAGGGGTTGATGACCAGGCGCTCGGCATCGTCTTTATCCTGGGTTATTAGGGGGGTGGTGGTGAACTTCAGGCTCCCCGGTTCAAAGCCGATAATCCAGTCAACCTTGCCTTGCTCGAGCAGTGCTTTTGCTTCCTGCCTTAGTTTTTGTTCCATCTCTCTTTCTTTCGAACAGTTGGTTGGGGCCGATTTCCTTTAGCCCCTGGGTAACATCGGTCACGACCTTGGTGAACTTTCCCCCTTCTGAGGCCGAAACCCAGCTGGCTTGAAGTCTCTGGGGTTCAATGCCCAGATACTCAAGGTATTTCTTGGTGATGGCTATCCGACGACGGGCGCGATAGTTTCCTGTTTGATAGTGGCATTCACCGGGGTGGCAGCCGGAAACCAGCACCCCGTCGAAGCCCAGTCGCAGCGCCTTGATGATGAGCAGCGAGTCCACTCGGCTGGAGCAGGGGACCTTTATTATCCTGATATTAGCCGGGTATTTCTTGCGGCTGGTTCCGGCTAGGTCAGCGCCGGCGTAGCTGCACCAGCGGCAGAGAAAACCGAGCAGCTTGGGTTCCCATCCTGGTTCTTGCTTCATGCTGACCCCTTGGTAATTAAAGCCGTTAGCCATTGTATCATAGGGGTGTGGTAGCATCAAGCATAGGTGCCTGTTCAATTACTTAGCAACCTACCCCCTGTATCCCCCTCCCTTACAAGGGAGG
>JAUWXS010000142.1 GCA_030616265.1 Dehalococcoidia bacterium | reverse complement strand
CCCCGAAACCGACTCGCAGACAGCGGCTACCTATCTGAGCGATATTGTCGGCGCTGAAGAAGTATTATCCGGCGCCAGCGAGGACATGAGCGGGGTCAGGGTGCTCGGCGATTTCACCCTCGAGGTAACCATAGACGCCCCCAAGTCTTACTTCCTGTCCAAGCTGACCTATACCACCGCCTTTGTTGTCGACAGGGCTAATGTGGAGTCGGGGGTGGGGTGGTGGCATGAGCCCAACGGCACCGGCCCCTTCAAGCTCAAGCAGTGGCAGGAAAACGAGCTGCTGACCCTGGAGAGAAACGAGCTTTATTACGGGGAGCTGGCCAAGTTAGAACAGGTCGTCTTTCAGTTGTGGGGTGGGGTGCCCATGAATATGTACGAGATGGGCGAAATCGATGTTACCGGCGTCGGCGTTGCCCATACGGAAAGGGTTACCGATGAAGCCGGCCCCTTCTATCAGGAATTAACGATAGTGCCCGAGCTGAGCTTTTACTATATCGGCTTCAACACCGCCGAGCCGCCCTTTGACGATGCCAATATCCGCCGCGCCTTCTCCCTGGCCATTGATAAAGATAAGCTAATCTCTCTGGTCTTCGCGGGCACGATGCAGCCAGCCTACGGCATCCTGCCGCCGGGCATACCCGGCTATAATGAGGAGCTTATCGGGCTGGAATATGCTATCGATGAGGCCAGAGAGCTAATCGCCAGTTCCAGCTACGGTGACGTCTCCAATCTGCCGCCGATTACCATTACCACCGCGGGGTGGGGGGGATTAGTCTCCTCGGAGCTGGAGGCTCTCGTTTACCAGTGGCGGCAGAACCTGGGGGTGGAAGTCACGGTAAGGCAGCTGGAGCCGGATAGATTCCTCTATCACCTTGAGCAGGAAAAAGACGAGATGTTCTATATCGGCTGGATTGCCGACTACCCGCACCCGCAGGACTTCCTGGAGATTTTATTTAGTAGCGGCGTCGAGAATAACTACGGCGAGTACAGCAACCCCGATTTTGACGCCCTGCTGGAGACGGCGGCTGCGGAGCCGGACAACGACCTGAGTCTGGCGCTCTATCAGCAGGCCGAGCAAATGCTGGTTGAGGACGCCGTCTGCCTCCCCCTGTGTTTCGGGCGGAATTATATTCTGGTCAAGCCCTATGTTAGCGGCTATCAATTAAATCTTCTGGGATTTGCCATGCTCGATGAGGTATCGGTTGAGTCCCACTAGTTAGAGAGTCGATAGACTATGAATTCAACGAAGCAGTTAGAGCGTATTTTCAACCCGCGCAGCGTGGCTGTCGTCGGCGCCTCAGCCAACCCGGAGAAGGTGGGCTATATGTGCG
The DNA here is from genome assembly GCA_030616265.1 of Dehalococcoidia bacterium. GTDB lineage: Bacteria > Chloroflexota > Dehalococcoidia > Dehalococcoidales > BS750m-G39 > E44-bin88. The sequence continues at coordinate 1,043 of JAUWXS010000142.1, read as the reverse complement.
TGGGCAACCTGCTGGAGTCGGGCTTTGAGGGCAGGGTCTATCCGGTTAACCCCGGCCTGGCTCAGCTATTCGGCCTGAAGGCTTACCCCTCGGTGAGCGCTATCCCCGGGGAGGTCGACCTGGCTATGGTGGTTATTCCCGCTGAGCTTACCCTGCCTACCATAGAGGAGTGTGTCGCCAAGGGGGTGAAGGGGGTGATTCTGGTTAGCGGCGGCTTTAAGGAGGTGGGCACCAAAATCGGCGCTGGTCTGCAGGCACAGCTCAAAGAGATAGCCGATAGGGCAGGGATGAAGATTATCGGCCCCAATACCCTGGGCTTCGTCAATCCCGGGGCCAAGCTTAACGCCTCGTTTCAGCATACGCTTAGCTTGAGCCAGGCGGGCAACGTGGCCGTAGCGGCGCAGAGCGGCGGCGCCACCATCTATACGGTGCATGCCCTGATCAATCATAATGTGGGCATCAGCAAGGCTATCGGGCTGGGCAACCGCTGTAACCTTGATTTCGACGAGGTGGTGAGCTATTTCGGCCAGGACAATGACACCGAGGTCATCGTTCTGTATATTGAGGGCCTGGAAGAGCCGAGAAAGCTCATCCGAGCCGCCAAGAAGGTGGCCAGACGCAAGCCCATCGTGGTCTATAAGGCGGGGAGGGGTGAGGGGACGGATAAGAGCACCTTGTCCCACACCGGCGCCCTGGCCGGCAACTACCAGTTCTATCAAGCCGCTTTCCGCCAGGCGGGCATGATTGCGGTTGATAGCCTTACCGAGCTGGTCGATATAGCCAAGGCGTTAGCCTTCCAGGGGGCGGCGGGGGGTAACAGGGTGGCTATTTTCTCGGTCCAGGCGGGCCCCGGTATAATTATGGCCGATAAATGCGGTGAGATGGGCTTAAAGTTGGCGCGGTTCTCGCCGAGGACAAAGCGCAAACTGAAGAAGCTGTCGTCATCGCTCAACTCGGTGGATAACCCGGTTGACCTTGCCTGGAAGTCGGACGAATTCGATACCTGCCGTCAGATGCTAAAAGCCGTCCTGGACGATGAGGGC
>JAUWXS010000013.1 GCA_030616265.1 Dehalococcoidia bacterium | reverse complement strand
CAGCGTGCGGGTGGTAACCTACGGCGCCGCCTTTTGTCCCTACGAGGTGCTCAAACAGGCCATGGAACGCTTCCCGGGTCGGGCGCTGATAAATGCCTTCGGCGGCACCGAGACCTCCTCCACCATCGCTGCGCTGAGAGCCGAAGACCAGATAATCACCGGTAAAGAGTCGGCGGCGGAGAGAGAAAAGAAGCTGAAGAGGCTGGCTAATTCCATCGGGCTGCCCAGGGAGGATGTCGAGATTCAGGTCAGGGATGAAAAGGGGCGAGAAATGGCGGCGGGCAAGACGGGGGAAATAGTGGTGCGGGGGCAGAGGATAATGAAGGGCTACTGGAGGGACGAGGAGAAGACGAAACAAGCCTTTACCGCCGACGGCTGGTACCGCACCGGCGACATGGGCTATAAAGATGAGGAGGGCTATATCTATCTTACCGGGCGCGGTGACGATGTCATCGTTAGGGGGGGTGAGAATATCGGCCCCGGCGAGGTGGAGAGCGTCCTTTCCACCCACCCCAAAATCGAAGAGGCGGCGGTGATTGGCGTCAAGGATGTGGAGTGGGGGCAGCAGGTCAGGGCCATAGTCAGGCTCAAAAAAGGGAAAACAGCCACCGAGGCGGAGATTATCGACTTCTGCCGTCCCCGCCTGGCCGGATTCAAGCGCCCGACCTCAATAATCTTTGTCAGCGGCGAGCTGCCCAAGACCAGCACGGGCAAGATCCTGCGGCGAAAGCTGCGCGAAAAGTACGGCGAGCCTTAATCGCGGACGCGGCGAATCTCAAAGACCACCGGGTTACCGGGGTCGGGGCAAACCGCCGCGGTCCTGTCGGGGTCTTTTTCCCAGGGGAACGAGCCGCCGTACATCAGCGGCGTGATGCAGGGCAGCAGGGAAGAGAAGGCGAAGATGCATAGACCTTCCGGCGTCTTTTCGGCGACCAGCCACTGGTCGCCTACTTTGTGCCCCGCCTCGCAGGTTCCCTTCTGGCTTATTACCTTAATGCTTACTTTGTTGCTTTCTGCCATATTTCTCCTTTAAGGGCTTTTATTCTCCTATTTGCGCCGCCAGCAGTTCGGCGATATCCATGACCTTGAGCTTCTCTTCCGCCTCTTTGGTCTTAATGCCGTCGTCGAACATCTGCAGGCAGAAGGGGCAGGCGGTAACCACCGTTTGCGCCCCCGTGTCCATCGCCTGCTCGGTGCGCAGCTCGTTGATGCGGCGGCCTTCGTGCTCTTCCAGCCACATATGCCCCCCGCCGCCACCGCAGCAGAAGCTGTCTTCCCGATTGCGTCCCATCTCTACCATCTTTATCTCGGGGATGCTTTTTACAATCCGCCGCGGCGGCTGGTAGATATCGTTGTAGCGGCCCAGGTAGCAGGCGTCGTGGTAGGTGACCAGTTCGCCCCTGCCCTTGGCAATCTTCAGTTTGCCTTCTTTGAGCAGTTGGGCGATAAGCTGGGTGTGGTGGATAACCTCGAAATTGCCGCCGAACTGGGGGTACTCGTTCTTCAGGGTATGGTAGCCGTGGGGGCAGGCGGTGACTATCCGCTTGACTCCGTAGTTCTTTAATAGCTCGATATTTTTCTCCGCCTGCATCTGGAAGAGGTATTCGTTGCCCAGTCGGCGGGCGGGCTCGCCGCAGCAGCTTTCCTCAGCCCCCAGGATGCCGAAGTTAACCCCAGCGCTTTTGAGCAGCTTGGCCGTAGCCTGGGAAATCTTGGTGCTTCTCTCCTCCAGCGCCCCGGTGCAGCCCACCCAGAACAGGATATCTATATCGCTGTCCTCAGCCAGGGTCTTAATATCAAGCCCCTCGGCCCAGTCCGTCCGCGATAGCGTCGTCCCCCGCCAGGGGTGGCCCCTGTCTTCAATGCTGCGCAGCGCCCCTTCGGCGGTTTCGGGGATTGACGCCTGCTCCATCACCAGGCTTCGCCTCATATCAATAATCTTTTCCACGTGCTCAACGGCCACCGGGCAGGCTTCCTGGCAGGCGCGGCAGGTGGTGCAGGCCCAGATTACGTCCTCGGTTATCACCTCGCCAATCATGGCCTTGGCGGGTTCGCCTCCCTTGACCAGAGTGGGTCCCTCCGCCAGCAGGTGAATCTTGAGGTCGTCAATCAGGTTCTTGGGATTTAATGCTTTGCCGCTGGCGGTTGCCGGGCAGACCTCCTGGCACTGGCCGTAGATGACGCAGGAATAGAGGTCCAAAAGCTGCTTCCAGCTAAAATCGGTTACCTTGGAAGCGCCGAAGCTTTCCGCTTTCTCCAGGTCGATGGGGCGCAGGGCGCCCTTGGGGGGTGGGGACTGGAGGAGGACGTTGAACATGCTGGCTATCATGTGCAGGTAGCGGGAGTAGGCGATGAAGACCAGGACAAAGAGGACGAAGCCCCAGTGCGCCCAGAAAAAGGCGGTGTTGGCCGCCTCGATTGCAGCCGGGCTGGCGCCGGCGAAGATATTGCTTAACGCCTCGCTTATCGGGGGCAGGTTGGCGCCCAGCCCCACAGGTGCGTAGCCCAGGGCAATGCCGGTGGCTTCCTTAAAGAGGTGGGTCAGGGGGTGGATGAGCACCGTAACCAGGATGACCAGCGCCTCGAAGCTCTGCTCGCCTTTAAGCCTCGGCGGCCGGATAACATAGCGGCGGATGATTGCCCAGAGGGCGCCGAGCATAATAAAGGGGGCGGCGATGTCCATAACCCAGGCGTAGTAGAAAAAGAAGCTGGTATGTTCCAATGTTTCGGAGAGGCCAAAGCCGCCGCCGATGATGATAAATATCAGGTAGAAGGGGATGTAGATGAAGAACCCCCAGGCCATAAAGACGTGACCCAGGCTGGCCCTGTTCCTGGCGGTCAGGTTTTTAAGCTGGCACCATTGCCCCAATACCGAGACAATGGTACTCAAGACCCTCTTTACCAGGTGGCCGAAGCCGCCCACTGTTTGCCCCAGGGACATATAGCGCCACAGCTGATACAGGCGGCGCAGGAGCAGCCCCACGGCGAGGGCGAACAAGACCCAAAAAATCACATACCCCGGAATTCCCAAGTAGCTCATACTAACCGGCGACATAGTATCTCCCGTCTAGCTCCAATCGGACTTTAAAGATTTTAACGCAACCGGATAACGGCGATAAAGATGCCTATAGCTATGGCTAATATATCAAGGGGGTGGAAAACAGCCGTATATTTAAAAAGCATGTCGGCGGGGATGCTCGCCAGGTAGCTTATAGGAATGGCAACAGCCCCGATTAAAGCCAGCCACTTGCCGCGCTTGCGGTTGACGGAACGGCCGACCACTTCGCCGATGGCAAAGCCGACGCCACCAGCCAGCAGCAGGTTAAAGACGATGAAGGGGACGGAGGCTCGGAGCAGCCACCAGACGACGCCGCAGGCGATAGCCATACCCAGCGCCGTTCCCGCCGCTATCAGGTAGTATCTGGCGGAGAGGCTATAGGTGGGCAGTTTATATAACCTGGCGCAATCGGGGCACCTAGCTCCCACTGGGGTCTGCGTCATGCATTTGGGGCATATCGGCTGGCCGCACTTGCCGCAGCTCAGGTTAGTTTCAACATCGGGATGATAGGCGCATTTCATCTGGCCAGAGTCAATCCTTTCCTGGTTTTTCTTTTGGCTTTACCCGCCGCTGATTTATCCAGGCTTCCCGGTCCCTGATGTCGCGGTCGAAGAGCAGGCGGTTGAGCAATAGCTCCCTCGTCGTCACCGAGGCCGAAGCCTGGGTCTTGGGCGGGGTCAGCCGCCTGATAACCATAATTATAAACATGGCAACAAAGCCCAGAATCATAGCCAGCGGCTCGCCCACCCCCCAGCTGACGATGGGCATAGCCGCCACGGCGATGCCTATTCCCACCGGTATGTTACGAACGGTAAGCACGTTGGCTATCATGATGGCCATGAAGGCTATCAGCGACCAGGGTATTAAACCGTTCAGCAGGGGGACTATCAGCGCCACTCCGATGATGGTGGCAATGCCCCTGCCGCCGTTGAAGCGGAGAAAGACCGGCCAGTTGTGCCCGATAATCCCGGCGATGCCTATGATTACCTGCTGGGCGATATCCAGCCCTATCAGATTAGCCACCCAGACCGCCAACATCGCCTTGCCGATATCAAAGAAGATTGCCGGGATAGCTATCCACTTGGCACTTACCTTAAACAGGTTGGCGCCGCCGACATTACCGCTGCCATACTGCCTGATGTCTATCCCCCGCGACCACCGGGCGGCTAGATAGGCAGCGGGAATTGAACCCATAAGATAGCCGCCGACCAGTAACAGAATAAACTCAGTAACCATAAACTCTCCTCATAATCTAAGGTTTGGGACTCTCTTTGGCCAGAGCGATGAGCCGCTCGGCGGCTTCCAGGGGCACATCGGCGCCACCGATGGCGGTCTCGTTGTCGGGCTCTATACCGTGATAGTCGCTGCCGCCAGTGGCGATAAGATTATGTCTTTGGGCCAGCTCCACCAGCTGGTCGACTTCCTCGGTGGTATAGCCGTTGTAGTAGGCTTCAATTCCGGCCAGCCCGGCTGGCTTTAGCTCTGAAATCATCGCCTCCGGCTCATTAACGGTTAGGGGGTGTGCCAGCACCGCCAGCCCATGGGCTTTAACTATTATCGCCACCGCCTCGGCGGGGAGCATCTTTTCCCGCTCCACATAGGCGGGGCGGCCGTGCCCCAGGTATTCGTCAAAGACCTCTTTAAACGAGGCGGCATAGCCCTTCTCCATCATGGCTTGAGCGATATGGGGGCGCCCGATAGTGCCTGAGCCGGCTATCTCCTGGACTCGCTGCCAGTCGATATGAACGCCCAGGCCGTCTAGTTTAGCCACCATCTCTTTAGCCCGCCTCAGGCGGGAATTTTTAAACCTGTCCAGGTTGGCTAGCAGTTCGGGGTCGGTATAGTCAATAAAGTAGCCCAGAATGTGTACCTCGCCCTGGGGGATATCGGTGCTGATTTCAATGCCGGGTATCACTTTAAGCTGGGGAAGGCTTTCAGCCGCCGCTTTAGCGGCGGCAATCCCATCCACGCTGTCGTGGTCGGCCAGGGCGATATAGCTTAACCCCCGCTCCGCCGCCTCCCGAATAACCTCGGCCGGGGTAAGTCGGCCGTCAGAGGCGGTGGAGTGTACATGGAGGTCAACCCGGCTCACCCCTACTCTACCTCCCGGTAGATTCGCTCAATGCTGGTTGCCTGCCCCGTGGCGTTGTCGATATCTACCATTATGGCGTTGAGGGCGGTTTTGCCCTTACCCACCGACAGGCGGTGGTGTATGCCGGTCAAAAAGCGCTGAATTACCGCCTTGGCGTCATCGCCGATAACTGAATCTAAGGGGCCGGTCATACCGATATCGGTGACATAGGCGGTGCCCCGGGGAAGAAGCTGGCTATCAATGGTGCCCACGTGGGTGTGGGTGCCGAGCACGGCGCTGACCCGCCCGTCTAAGTATCTGCCCATAGCCACCTTCTCCGAGGTTGCCTCGGCGTGGAAATCAACAATGATAACCCGCTGCTTTAATTCGGGAAGCAGTTTGTCCATAGCCTGGAAGGGGCAATCAAAATCGCCGATAAAGGTTCGGCCCATTAGGTTGACCACCGCCACCTGACCGATGGTGATATAGCCTTTGCCCGGTACCCCCGGCGGATAGTTTAAGGGGCGCAGGATAGGCATCTGGCCGTCAAGGTAGGGCAAAATCTCCTTCTGCGCCCATATATGGTTGCCCGAGGTTATCACGTCAGTACCGGCGTCGAGCAGCTCGCTGGCGGTGGCTGGGGTCAGCCCGATGCCGCCGGCGGCGTTCTCGCCGTTGGCAATAACCAGCTCTAAGCCGTATTGCTGGCGAAGGCCGGGCAGAAGCTGGCTTACCGCCTTCCTACCCGGCTTGCCCACGATATCACCGATAGCTAATATCAGCACTAGCTTTCCTACTTAGCGTAATCTACAGCTCTGGTCTCCCTGAGCACGGTAACCTTTATCTGCCCCGGATAGTCCAGGCCTTCTTCTATCTTCTTGACGATGTCCCGAGCCAGCCTCATTGCCCCCAGGTCGTCAATCTCTTCCGGTTTGACCAGGATGCGGATTTCGCGGCCGGCTTGAATGGCATAGGATTTTTCCACTCCCTTAAAGTCGTTGGCGATATCCTCCAGCTCCTTCAGCCGCTTGAGGTAGCGTTCCAGGGACTCGCGCCTGGCTCCGGGTCGGGCGCTGCTGATGGCATCAGCAGCGGCCACAATGAAGCCCAAGACGCTGGTGGTGTCAGCCTCGAAGTGGTGCTCGGCGATGCCCTGGGCGACCTCGGAGGACTTATCCCACTGCTTGACCAGGTCGGCGCCGATAGCGGCGTGGGGACCTTCTACCTCCCGGTCCACCGCTTTACCGATATCGTGGAGCAGCCCCGTCTTCTTGGCGGTGGCAACATTGACGCCCAGTTCCCCGGCAATCATGCCCGCCAGGTGGGCGACCTCGACAGAGTGGTTGAGCACGTTCTGCCCGAAGCTGGTGCGGTACTTGAGCCGGCCCAGCAGCTTGATTAGCTCGGGGCGAAGGCCGTGCACACCCACCTGGTATGACGTCTGCTCTCCCGCGTTCTGGATGGCCGAGTCTACCTCTTCCTTGGTCTTGGCTACCACCTCTTCGATGCGGGCGGGGTGGATGCGCCCGTCAGTGATAAGCTTGGTGAGCGCCAGGCGGGCTATCTCCCGCCGCACCGGGTCAAAGCTGGATAGAGTCACCGCTTCCGGGGTATCGTCGACTATGAGGTCGACGCCCGTCGCCTGCTCTAAAGCCCGTATGTTGCGCCCTTCGCGGCCGATAAGCCTCCCCTTCATCTCGTCGCTGGGGAGGGGGACCGCCGCCACCGTTGTCTCCGATACCACATCGGAGGCGCAGCGCTGTATTGCCTGCGACAGAATATCCTGGGCTTTCTTGTCGGCTTCCCCTCTGAAGTTAGTCTCCCATTCCCGCAGGCGCCGTGAGGTCTCCTCTTCCATCTCGGTTTCTATGGTATCAAGAAAGATCTTTTTAGCCTCGGCGGTGGACATGCCCGAAATCAGCTCCAGTTGCTTTAACTGCTTGGCTCTAATCTCCCCCAGTTCGTTGCGGATAGAGGCCATCTCCTTTTCCTTGTTGGTCAGGTTGCGCTCCCGCTGCTCCACGCCTTCCAGCTTGCGATCCAGGGTTTCCGTCTTTTGCGACAGGCGGCTTTCCTGGCGTTGCAGTTCGGAGCGCCGTTCCCGGTAATCGGCATCGGTAGCCGACTTTGTCCTGTCGACTTCCCGCCTTGCCTCGCTGAGTGTTTTCTTGGCCTCCTCGTTGGCTTCGGCCTCTATCTTAGCGGCTTTTCTCTGAGCTAGGTGAATCTGGCGGTTTACCATCATCCTCCTGAAGAGGAAGATAGCCATGCCGCCGAATACTACGCCGATGACGAAGCTAAAGAAAACAGCTAGTATTGGTCCTACTCCCAGTTCCATGTTTCACCCCCTTTATTATTGACTTCCCATCCTCTCCCCGGGAATAGGTCTTAGATAGCTAATACTAACCACTTTGCCCCTTTGGGGTCAAGGCAAGGCACTATCTTTAACCTACTCCTTTACTTCTCCCCACACCCGTTTTAAAGTATTATTTATCACTCCATAACCAAAACCGCGGCGCTTGAGGTATTCGCCCAGACGGTGGCGAAAGCCCTGGTAATCGGCTATCGAAAGGCTGCGTGCCTTGCTCATAGCCGCCTGGTAGGCGCTGTCTTCGTCGTCAATATCAGCCACCACCTGGTCTATGACCTCCTCGGCTACCCCCTTTTGCCTTAGCTCCCACCGGGTCAGCCACTGGCTGCGCGGGCTAAACGACTGGCGGTTATCCTTCCAGAACTGGGCAAAAGCCAGGTCATCCACCAGCCCCTGTTCTTTTAGCCTGGCCAGCACTGTTTCCACGTTACCCCCGTCAAAGCCGCGCCGCTTGAGCCGTTCCCTTAGCTCGGACTCGCTCCGCGGCCGGTAGCCCAGGTAGTGGAGGGCGGCGTCAAAGCAGCGCTGGGACAGCTCAGCGCCAGCCAGCGCTTCAATATCGCCTTCGGATAGCTCCTGCCCCACCTGCAAGTTCTCTTTAACCGCTACCTCAGCTTCCAGGCTGAAGGCAAACCTGCCGTCTAAGAATACGTTCACCCGCTTTTTCCTTCTCTTCCCCTCCCCGATGGCGGTGACCCTTTTCATCGGTTTTGCTACCCCTTTTAAAGACATAAGGCTAAGGCATTACGCCTCAGCCTTACTTATATTATCGGCTACGATATTCTAAAATTACTCTTTACGGGTTATGGGTGGTGATGGCTGAGGCTCTAACCTGCTGCTCGATCTCCTCGGCAAGCTCGGGATTCTGGCTCAGGTATTTTTTGGCGTTCTCCCTCCCTTGCCCCAGGCGAACATCACCATAGGAGAAAAAGGCACCGGACTTCTTGACTATCTCCAGCTCTACACCCAGGTCGATAAGATTGCCCTCTTTGCTTATCCCGTGGTCGAACATGATATCAAACTGAGCCGTTTTGAAGGGAGGGGCAATCTTATTCTTGACCACCTTGGCTCGCACTATGTTGCCGATGGCGACATCTCCCTGTTTGATGGTTTCGATGCGCCGCAGGTCTATCCTTACCGAGCTGTAGAATTTAAGAGCCCTGCCCCCTGGCGTCACCTCGGGATTGCCAAAGATAATACCAATCTTCGTTCTTAGCTGGTTGATGAATACCACTGCGGTGCCTGACTTGCCGATAGCGGCCGCCAGCTTCCTCAGGGCTTGAGACATGAGGCGGGCTTGTAAGCCAACATGAGAGTCCCCCATCTGCCCCTCAATCTCAGCCTGGGGTACCAGTGCTGCTACACTGTCAATCACGATGATATCAACCGCCCCGCTCCTTACCAGCGCCTCGGTAATCTCTAGGGCTTGTTCGCCGGTATCGGGTTGCGAGATGAGCAGGTCATCAACATTGACACCACAGTTGGCAGCATAGTTGGGGTCCAGGGCGTGCTCGGCATCGATATAGGCAACCGTGCCTCCAAGGTTTTGCGCTTCAGCGATTATGTGTTGGGCCAGGGTGGTCTTCCCCGACGACTCGGGGCCGAATATCTCGGTAATCCGTCCCCTGGGGATACCGCCTATGCCCAGGGCCAGGTCTAACGCCAGCGAGCCGCTGGGGATTGCCTGCACCTTTACCAGGGGGGCTTCCCCCAGCTTCATCACCGAGCCTTTGCCAAACCGCTTCTCAATCTGGCTGATAGCCAGCTCCAGCGCCTTTGCCTTTTCTGTGGTCATATTCGCCTAGTTGAATAATAGCACAGACACCCCCCCAAAACAAGCAGTAGTGGTTGTTTTATGTCGAGTGGGGGCTTAATTCTAAGCACCCTGCCTCCCCTTTTTCCCCAGAGGTTTTTCGTCCCACCCCACCCCAATTTTATCTATTCCCGCCCACCGCCCTTTAAGGTAAAGAGGGGGCAAAGCCCCCTCTTATTGAAAGACCTTTGTGGGTGGGTTGGTGTGGAAAGAAAACCTGGAGGGTGGGGCTATAGCTCAAGGTCGGCCACCGGCGGCGGCTGGCGCTTATGCTCGGCGGCGGCTATGATGGACTTTAATTTCTTTTTAATTTCCGCTGAGGCTTGGCCAGAAGCCAGGTAGCGGTCAAGCTCGTCGTAGCTAAAGCCCAGCTCCCCTTCGTCGGTCTGTCCCTCCCATAAGCCAGCTGAGGGGGGCTTGTCTATAATCGGCTGGGGGATGCCTAAAGACCGGGCCAGCTCTTTTACCTGTCCTTTGAGCAGGCCGCCCAGGGGCTGGATATCCACCCCGCCGTCGCCGTATTTGGTGAAGTAGCCCAGGGCACGCTCATCCCGGTTACCTGAGCCGACCACGATGTAGTTAAGCTTATTGGCGAAGTAGTAGAGGGTGAGCATTCTCAACCTGGCTTTAAGATTGGCTTGAGCCAGGCGGCTGACATCGGGGGCTGTCTTGTCATCGGGGAGCGCTTTGAGCAAAGTATCAAAGGTGCTGTCAAGAACCACTGTCTTAGTCGGGATGGAGAACTTTTGCGCCACTGCCCGGGCATGCTCTATATCCTGATTGGTGCTGTGGCAGGGTATAATCACGGCCAGCATATTCCGGGGAAAGGCGCGCTGGCAGAGCACCGCTGCCACCGAGGAGTCCATGCCGCCGCTTAAGCCCAGCACCACCCCCTTACTCCCGGCTGCCGATACCCGCTCTTTTATCCAGGAGCCCAGCTTTTCGGCTATCTTTTCTGAGTTCATCGGTTGTTGCTCCAGGTTGCCAGTAGTATACTACCATGTAGCTGCTTGGTCAAAGACCCAGTAAAAGGATTGGAGATGCCGACCGCCGACCTTATTCTTCATAACGCCAATGTAATAACTATGAACCCCGCCTGCCCGTCCGCGGAACTGGTGGCAGTCAAGGGCGATAAGATTCTGTTGGTTGCCGATAGCGACCGGCTGGGGGGGGTGAGGGGGTCCAAAACTAAGGTTATCGACTGTGGGGGCCGGACGGTGGTGCCCGGATTTAATGATGCCCACTGCCATATCTTCGGCTTCATCAGAAAGCGGCGCAGCCTTGACCTGAGCCCGCCGGCGGTGA
>JAUWXS010000128.1 GCA_030616265.1 Dehalococcoidia bacterium | reverse complement strand
ATCGGCGGCACGGCTGGTAATGGGTGTCTCGCCCCGTGGGTAGCCCTTGAGGGCTATCTTCTGCACCTGGGGGTCGATGGGGGTGGGGGGCTTGCCGTAGAGGCCGTAGCAGTAGTCTTTCACCTGGTCGGATATCATCTTGTAGCGCCCGAAGAGGACATTCTGCACGGCTTGAATGCCCACGATCTGGCTGGTAGGGGTGACCAGGGGCGGATAGCCCAGTTCTTTTCTTACCCGGGGCAGCTCGGCATAGACCTCTTCGATTCTATCCAGGGCGCCAGCCTCTCGGAGCTGAGCCACCAGGTTGGTTATCATCCCCCCCGGCACCTGGTGCATCAGCACGGCGGTATCGATGACCGACATCTTGGTGGTGTCCAGAAAGTCGCGGTACTTGGGGGCGATGGACTCGAAATACTGCCCCAACTTTAAGAGGTGGGCCAGGTCGAGCCCGGTGTCCCTGTCCGTCCCGTTGAGGGCGACCACGATCGGCTCGACGGCGGGGAGGGACGAGCGCAGGGCGAAGGGGGCTAGGGCGGTATCGATGATGTCGACCCCGGCCTCTATTGCCTTCAGACAGCTCATGGAGGCCATACCGCTGGTGTAGTGGGTGTGCAGGTGCACGGGTATCTTGATAGCCTTTTTCAAGGCTGTAATAAGCTTGTAGGCGTCGTCGGGCGAAATCAGACCGGCCATGTCCTTGATGCAGAGGCTGTCGGCGCCCATCTTCTCTAAAATTTGCGCCTTATTGACATAATAATCAATGTTATATACCGGCCCCCCCAGCTTGGGCTCGGTCAGTGAGTAGGATAGGGAAAGCTGGGCGTGCTTACCGCACTCCTTGATTGCCTTGAGGCTGGTCTCGAAGTTACGCTCGTCGTTGACGGCGTCAAACACCCGGAAGACATCGATGCCGACCTCGGCGGCGTGATGGACGAAGGCGGTAACCACGTCGTCGGCGTAGTTGCGGTAGCCCACCAGGTTCTGCCCCCGCAGCAGCATCTGGAGGGGGGTATCGGGCATCAGCTTCTTTAAGATTTTCGGTCTTTCCCAGGGGTCCTCGTTCAAGAAACGGGTGGGCACATCAAAGGTGGCCCCGCCCCACACTTCCATGGAGTAGTACCCCGTCTTATTCATCTCCGCGGCGATGTCGGCCATGTCCTGGGTTATCATTCGTGTTGCCAGCGAGGACTGGTGTCCGTCGCGGAGGGTAACGTCGGTTATCTTTAACGGATTCTTGGCTGTTGCTGTCGCTTTCTTCTTTACCGTTGACATTATCTACTCCTGTCTCCGGGAATTTTCTCTTTACTAGCCCTGGTTTCGGGCTTGTCCCCGGGGGCGGTTGGAGGGGGTTGCTTTTCCGTCTGGATAAAGGCGGCGACGGCACCTATGATAGCGGCGGTTAGCTTTCTCTTGTCTTCCATAGCCTACCCTTGAAGAGTCTTCGACCTGCCGCCTTAGAGTGGAATATTCCCGTGTTTTTTCTGGGGGCGGGTGCTGTCACCGAGGTTCGCCAGCGACTCCAGCGCCCTGATAAGCTTGGGTCGGGTCACCCTGGGGTCGATGACATTATCGATATAACCCCTGGCGGCGGCCTGGTAGGGGTTAGCGAAACTCTCCTTGTACTGCGCCACCAGCTCCTGCCGGGTCTTGTCGCTGTCCTTGGCTTTAGCGATAGCCTCCCGGTAGATGATATTTACCGCCCCCTCCGGCCCCATCACCGCGATTTCCGCCGTTGGCCAGGCGTAGTTGATATCGCCGCGCAGGTGCTTGCTGCTCATCACGATGTAAGCCCCCCCGTAGGCCTTGCGGGTAATAACGGTAATTTTGGGCACGGTGGCTTCGGCATAGGCGTAGATGAACTTGGCGCCGTGCCTGATGATGCCCCCCTGCTCCTCCTTGGGCCCGGGCATAAAGCCGGGGACGTCAACGAAGCTCACCAGGGGTATGTTAAAAGCGTCGCAGAAGCGGACAAACCTGGCCCCCTTAACCGAGGCGTTGATGTCGATAATCCCCGCCATGTGAGCCGGCTGCTGGGCGACAATGCCCACCGCCTTGCCGTTGAGGCGGGCAAAGCCGACGATAAGGTTGGGGGCAAAGCTCTGATGCACTTCCATAAAGTCGCCGTTATCAGCCACGCTGGTGATTATCCGCTTCATGTCGTAGGCCTGGCTCGGCTCGTCGGGTATTATTTTACGCAGTTTATCATCGGTCCTTTCGGGGTCGTCAGTCGGCGCTACCGCCGGCGGAGCTTCTTTATAGCTCTGGGGCAGAAAGCCCAGAAGTTGTCGTACACTCTTCAGGCAGTCGGGCTCGCTCTCGGCGATAAAATGGGCCACCCCGCTCTTCTCGGCGTGGGTCTCGGCTCCCCCCAGCTCTTCGTGAGTTATATCTATGCTGATAACCGCCTTGACGACATCGGGCCCGGTGATATACATCTGGCTGGTGCCCTTGACCATGAAGACGAAATCGGTTATCGCCGGCGAATAGACGGCTCCCCCCGCCGACGGCCCCATCACTACCGATAGCTGCGGGACAACGCCGGAGCACAGGGTATTGCGCAGCAGTATTTCGCCGACGCCGTGGAGGCTCATCACCCCTTCCTGGATGCGGGCGCCGCCTGAGTCCCAGATGGCGATTATGGGCGCCCCATTTT
>JAUWXS010000048.1 GCA_030616265.1 Dehalococcoidia bacterium | reverse complement strand
GATTTTCTCCGCCTTTTTGGTGGCTTCCACGGCTTCGGTGGTGCTGTTACTGCCGGTGTAGGCGATGATTGTCCCGCGCCCCCCCACCGCCGATTTCACCTCGGTAAAGAGGCGCATTTCCTCTTCCCAGCTCAGCGTCGGTGACTCGCCGGTAGTAGCGGCTACCACCACGCCGTCGCTCCCCGAATCAATTAAAGCCAGGGCCAGCTTCTTAGCCTGCTCATAATTAACCGCCCCTTTTTCGTCAAAGGGGGTTACCATGGCTGTTAATAATCTTCCCAGTTGTCTCATTTCCCTACCTCCCGGGATGCAGCCAATCCCTTTTAATCATCTCCTCAGCAATCTGGACGGTATTGAGCGCTGCTCCTTTACGCAGGTTGTCGGCGACGACCCACATAATCAGACCGTTGGGGTGAGAAGCATCCCGGTGAATGCGCCCGACGAAGACCTCGTCGGTGCCTGCCGATGACCAGGGCTGGGGATAGAGGCTGATAGCCGGGTCGTCCAGTATCTTTACCCCTGGCGCCTGAGCCAGAATACGCTTGGCCTCATCGGGAGACATCGGCTGGGAGAATTCTATGTGTAGGGCTTCGCTGTGCCCGATAAATACCGGCACGCGGGCGCAAACCGCCGAAATGGCGATATCGGGGGCGTGCATTATCTTCTTGGTCTCCTCCACCATCTTCCACTCTTCCTTGGTATAGTCGTTATCCAGAAAGACATCTATCTCGGGCAGTATATTAAAGGCTATTTGGTGGGGGTAGACATGGGGGACGGTGGTCTGCCCATCCAGTACCTGCTTGGCCTGCTTGGTCAGCTCCTCTACCGCTGCCGAGCCGGTGCCGGATACCGACTGGTAGGTAGCAGCCACAAGGCGCTTGATGGGATTAGCCTTGTGCAGGGGTTGCAGCGCCACTACCATCTGGATGGTGGAGCAATTGGGGTTGGCGATAACCCCCTTATGCCACTTAATATCTTCGGGGTTGACCTCAGGCACCACCAGCGGCACCTTGGGGTCCATCCTGAATGCCGAGCTATTGTCAATAACCACGGCTCCCGACTGGGCGGCTATGGGCGAGAAGTAACGGCTGGTCTCCGCCCCCGCCGAGAAGAGGGCGATATCTATCTTCTTAAATGACTCAGGAGTTGTCTCTTTGACCACAAGCTCGCGGTGGTTGACAAACAGCTTCTTGCCCGCGGAACGGTCTGAGGCCAGGAGTTCAATGGAGTCCATGGGGAAGTTGCGCTGCTCCAGGACATTGATGAACTCCTGCCCCACCATTCCGGTGGCGCCAACTATAGCTACTCTAAATCCCTTCATCATCCCTTCTCCAAACCGAGCAGGGTATCCAGACCGTAGATTAAACCCTTGTGCTTAACCACTTCTCTGATGGCGAGCATAACGCCGGGCATATAGCACTCACGACCGCTGGTATCGTGGCGGATGCTCAGCGTTTGCCCCGCCCCTCCCAGAATTACCTCCTGGTGGGCCAGCAGCCCCGGCAGACGCACGCTGTGAATAGTGATACCTTCAACCTGCTTCCCCCGACTGTCTGATTTCCCCCCCTGTTGCGGAGTGGCAAACGGCTTACCCCTGGCTTGAGCCATGGCTTTAGCCGTGGCTAGGGCGGTGCCTGAAGGCGCATCGAGCTTGCGCTCATGATGCAGCTCTATGATTTCGGCGTGGTCAAGATATTTACCGGCTATCTTGGCTAGGTGCATCATCAGCACCGCGCCCAGAGCAAAATTGGCTGCCACCACCACCCCAACCCCCTTAGCTTTAGCCTGGCCGTCGATTGCTTTAATGTCGTCGGCGCTAAGTCCGGTGGTGCCGATTACCAGGTTAACGCCGCGTTCGGTTGCCAGGCGCACCAGGGGCATAACGGCCTTGGCCGTAGTAAAATCTACCACTACCTCTGGCTGGCAGTTGGTGAGGATGTGCTTCAGGTCTGAGGAAAGAGGAACTGTACCCGAGCCGTCGGGCAGAGGCAGGTAATCTTCAGTCGCCTTGATGTCGGTAGCACCTACGATTTGCATATCGGGTTCACGGCAGAGGGCGTCGACCAGTGTTTGCCCCATCTTCCCCAGTGCGCCGTGAACGGCTACCCTTATCGGCTTCATCGCCGGCGTCCTCTATCAGGTCCCCGGTTGTGGAACCCACCCTTATTTCGGGGAGGGCGGGAATCACGCTGTGTCCGGAAAGGGTAGTCTTTAGATGGCGATTCTTGCCCCCTGGCACCGGGCGCGTCGGACTGCTTTTCAAAGAGCGCCCGTCGCGACAGGTTTACCCGTCCCATATCGTCAATGTTGATTACCTTAACCGTTACCTCGTCGCCGATTTTGACCACGTCTTCGACCTTGTCTACGCGGTAGTCCTCCAGCTCGCTGATGTGGACCAGCCCCTCTTTGCCGGGAAGAATCTCCACCATAGCGCCGAAGTTCAATATCCGCGTCACCTTTCCTGTGTAGGTGGTGCCGACCTCTGCTTCTTTGGTTAGACTTTCAATAATATCGATAGCCTTGCGGGCAGATTCCTCATTGGCTGAGCCGATAAGCACCGTGCCGTCGTTCTCAACATCAATGGTCGCCTTGGTTTCTTCAATAATCGACCTTATCGTTCTACCACCGGTGCCGATGACAGCGCCGATTTTATCCGGGTCAATGGTTATCTTGTACATTCTGGGCGCGTATTTGCTGAGCTCAGGCCGGCTGGCGCTGATAGTCTTTTGCATCGTTTCCAGGATTGACAGGCGAGCCTGGCGGGCTTGAGGCAAAGTCTTGCCCATAACTTCCATGCTGACGCCCTTGAGCTTGGTGTCCATCTGCATGGCGGTGATACCCTTGGCCGTGCCGGCTATTTTAAAGTCCATATCTCCATAGTTATCCTCTATGCCCTGGATGTCGGTCAGAACAATATATTTACCGTCCTCACCGCTGACCAGCCCCATAGCCACCCCGGCCACGGCGGCCTTGGTCGGTATTCCTGCGTCCATCAGCGACAGGCTTGAGGCGCAGACGCTGGCCATAGAGGTGCTGCCGCTGGAGCTCAAGACCTCGGAGACTAATCGGATGGTGTAGGGGAAGTCCTCAGCTTTGGGCAGTATCGGCTCAATGGCTCGCTCCGCCAGAGCACCGTGCCCGATTTCACGCCTCCCCGGCGACCCGACGCGCTTTGTCTCACCACTGGAGAAGGGAGGAAAGTTGTAGTGGTGGATAAATCGCTTGCTTTCCTCTATGCCCAGTCCGTCCAGAGGTTGCTCCTTGCCGACAGAGCCCAGGGTGGTGATGGCCAGGACCTGAGTCTGCCCCCGGGTAAATAGGGCTGAGCCGTGGGTGCGGGGTAGTAGCCCTACTTCACAGCTGATGGGCCTGACTTCGTCTAGGCCCCGCCCGTCAATGCGCTTCCCCTTATCCAGGAGGTTGCCTCTTATCTCACTCCTGACCCGGCTCTCAAAGGCAGCGATTATATCTTCTTCGGCGAATGACTCACAAAAGCTCTCCACCAGCTCTTTCTTAAGGCTGCTGAGCGCGTCTTCTCGCTGTGACTTTTCCGGCTGGCTCAAGGCTGGGGCCAGCTTCTTATCAACTATCGGCGCGATTGCCGCCAGCGCCTCAGGGTTGAGCTCGCTTAGCGGAGCTTCCGCCTTGGGCTTGCCGTGAGCCTGCTGGAGTTGCTCCTGCAGCTTGATAATGTCCTGATTTGTCCGGTGCCCCAGTTCTATCGCCTTCAGCACGATATCCTCCGGAGCCTCTCTGGCGCCGGCTTCTACCATTACTATTGCCTGCTTGGTGCTGACGACTACCATGTCAAGCTGGCTGTCTTCCAGCTGGGCCAGGGTTGGGTTTAACACCAGCTCGTCGTTTATGTAGCCCACGTGAACCGCGCCTACCGGACCATCAAAGGGTACTTCTGAGATTGATAGTGCCGCCGAGCCGCCGACAACGGCCAGTATGTCGGGGTCGTTTTCCTGGTCGGCGGAAAGCACGGTAATGATGAGCTGAATGTCCCTGCGCCACTCCTTAGGCAGAAGCGGGCGCAGTGGGCGGTCGGTAAGACGGCTGGCCAGGGTTGCCTCCTGGCTGGGGCGTCCCTCCCTGCGGATAAAGCCACCGGGAATCTTGCCGGCAGCGTAGAGCCTTTCTTCATAGTCGATGGTTAGGGGCAGAAAATTCATCCCTTCCCGGGGCTCATCGCTGGTGCAGACGGTAACCAGGACTACGGTATCCCCGTAGCGGGCGGTTACCGCCCCACCTGCCTGTCCGGCCAGCTTGCCGGTGTCGATAATAAGCCTTCTGCCACCGACCTCACACTCAAAAGAATTAGGTGATATCAATAGCCTCTCCTTAACTTTACTTGCGTAGACCGAGCCTGGCAATCAGGCTGCGATATCGATCAACATCCTCTCGGCTCAAGTAGGCGAGTTGCCTTCTTCTCTGTCCCACCAGCTTCAGCAGCCCCCGTTGCGTGTGATAGTCATGTCGATTAGCCATCATATGCCCGGTCAACTGGTTTATCCTTTCGGTGAGCAAGGCTATCTGAACTTCAGCTGAGCCTGTATCTCCTTCACGGAGCCCGAATTTGCCTATGATTTCGGTCTTTTTCTCTTTGTCCAAGTTTACAACCCCTCTGTTCCCACTTATTTTAGCAGATATGGATTACCCTTTATAATCAACCGATTATAACATAACCAGTGACGACTGTAAATTTGCTGGCCTTGTTTTCTTTCCTCCCTTTTTAGTATTGCTCTTTTTTCCCGCCCTGACCCACCCACTGGGGCTGGCGCCCCTAATACCCTGTGCTATTGGGGATGGGGTTCTAAGAATTGACGAATAACAAATACGCCTGCTTGACTTTGCCAAAAATAGTGGCTATAGTTATGGCTGTAGTCGAAACCTTGGTTAGTGTTGCTTCCCAGCTTGACCTCTGCGTAGCAGAGAGCCCTCGGGGTAAATAGTATTACAAGCTATAGGTCCGACAAAGGGTTTTTAGGGCCAGGAGACTGCAACCGAGACAAGGGACTAACAAAATATACAGGAGGGGCAGTACATGGCTCTGGAAGAGAAGACCCTGGTCTGCCGTGACTGCGGGCAGGAGTTCGTTTTCAGCACCGGTGAGCAGGAGTTCTACCAGTCTCACGGTTTGCAAAATGAGCCCTCTCGTTGTCCGGAGTGCCGGGCGACAAGGCGAAAAGAGCGCTGGGGTGACTACAAGCAACCGCGGCAGATGTTTACCGTAACCTGTGCCGAATGCGGTGCCGAAACCACAGTACCTTTTGAGCCCAGAGAAGGGCGCCCTGTCTATTGCAAAGAGTGCTACGTTAAGCAAAGAGAAGGCGGTTAAGCCTTCGCTTTATCTAGTTACCAACTATATACCATGAACGTTGGTACCTGTCGGGTTAAGCTTCGCTTTCCAGAAAATCTATCGCTTAAGGGCAAGCGGCGGATATTGAAGTCTATTACCACTCGCCTCAGAAGCAAGTTTAATATTTCCGTGGCAGAAGTGGACGATAATGACCTTTGGCAGGTAGCTAGCCTGGGTATCTGCTGCGTCAGCAATAACAAACGCTATACCAACGAAGTCCTGTCCAAGGCGGTGGACTTTATCGTTAACGGTCGCTTTGATGTAGAGATGCTGGACTATGAGATTGAGATCCTACCCGTTTTCTGACTGGGGTTTTAATGGATACCTCTGCCTTTCTTCACCATCTTACCGCTCAGCCCGCTTATAGCGGTCAGATAGCTCATCAGGAGCCTATCCCGCGCCGTGAAGCCAAGTGTGCCGAATTAGATAAGC
>JAUWXS010000136.1 GCA_030616265.1 Dehalococcoidia bacterium | reverse complement strand
ATAGTGCTTGCGGCAGCCGCCCTGAGCTTCCTGGGCCTGGGGGCACCGGAGGGTTATGCTGACTGGGGACAGATGATAAATTTCGCCAGAAACTGGATTGTAGGACCACCTGGTGACCCCTTTGCCTACTGGTATACAGTTACTATCCCCGGCTTGTTTATTTTTACGTTTGTTATGGGCTGGAATCTTCTGGGAGACGCCTTCCGAGATATCCTTGACCCCAGGTTGGCCAAGAGGTAGAAATGCAGGAACTTTTGAAGATTAGAGGGTTGACAGTAAGGTTTTATACCTATGAGGGCGTTGTGGAGGCACTTACCGACGTTGACCTTGAAATGGGGCGGAAGGAAACCCTGGGCTTGGTCGGCGAGACCGGTTGCGGCAAGACGATGACCGCCCTTGCGATACTCAGGCTGGTGGCTGAGCCGGGCAGGATAGAGAGTGGCGCCATTTATTTTAGCCCTGATGGTGATAAGGAGCCCGTTGACCTGCTTAAGCTTAAAGAGGCCCAGATGAGGGCAATCCGGGGCAGTAAAATATCAATGGTATTTCAAGAACCGGGTGCCGCTTTGAACCCGGTCTACACCATAGGCAACCAGATATCGGAGGCTATCCTGGTCCACCGAAGGGGCGAGGTGGCCGCCAAGGCCCTTTCATCTGTTACCAGAAAGCTTAAAGAGGGGGAGGGCTTGTTAGGTACTTTATTTAAGCCTTTTAGGCGGCTTCAGAGAAGGCTTTATAGCGATATTAGCCGGAGCGAGAGGGCATTCATTCCCAGGATAATCGGACGCATCCCCTTAATTAGGGGGCTTCTGTGGCGACTTAACAGCGAGGCGGCCAAGATAGCCGTAGAAATGCTTAAAGAGGTCGAGATACCGGACGCGGAAAGGGTGGCCAAGCAGTACCCCCATCAGCTCAGCGGCGGTATGAAGCAGAGGGCGGTAATCGCCATGGCCATAGTCTGCTACCCCAAGCTGCTCATAGCCGATGAACCGACGACCTCGCTTGACGTCACCGTCCAATCTCAGATCCTGGAGCTGCTTGATAGACTCAAGGATGAATTCCAGTCTTCGGTGCTCTACATCACGCATGACCTGTCGGTGGCCGCCGAAATCTGCGACCGCATAGGTATCATGTACGCCGGGAGAATGTGTGAGGTGGGTAGCGCCGAGGAAATATTTAAAAAGCCGCTCCACCCCTACACTAGGGCTCTTCTGGCCGCAGTGCCCGAGCCGGGCAAGGAGCCGAGGCCCATCAGCGGCTCGGTGCCTGACCCGCTGGAGCCGCCACCTGGCTGCCGATTCCACCCTAGGTGCACCAAAGCCTTAGACCTGTGTAAGTATGAGGTGCCCGGTATGTTAGAGGTTACCAAGGGGCACCTAGTTTCGTGCCACGTAATAGAAGGAGGCCGAGTTGCAGGTTCTGATTGAGACCAGAGGCCTAAAGACGCATTTCCCCATCTTAAAGGGGGTTTTGAGACGGCAGGCCGGAGCGGTAAGGGCCGTCGACGGAATTGACCTTAAGATAGGAAGGGGAGAGTGGCTGGGACTGGTCGGCGAGTCCGGCTGCGGTAAGACAACACTGGGCAAGACCATAATTCGTCTAATTCCGCCGACCTCAGGCCACATTTACTTTGAAGTGCCAGAGGATATAAAAGAAGATATCGAACGCCAGAAAGAACATAAAAAGGCTAAGGGCTATAGCACCTTAGAGCTTAAGTACGACCTGGCCGCCTTCCCGTCGAGAAAGCTAAAAGCATTTAGGAGAAGAATGCAGCTGGTGCACCAGGATCCTTACACATCGCTTAATCCCAGAATGAAGATTAGAGATATCATCAGCGAGCCAATCGTGGTGCACCGCCTCCTGCCGCGGCGAGAGAGAATGGGAAGGGTAGCCGAGATTTTAGAGATGGTGGGACTCTCGGAGAAGCAGATGGCCCGCTACCCTCACCAGTTCAGCGGCGGCCAGAGACAAAGGATAGCCATCGCCCGGGCGCTGGCCACCAAGCCTTCTTTCATCGTCTTCGACGAGCCGACCTCGTCACTGGACGTCTCGGTGCAAGCCCAGATCCTAAACCTGCTAATGGAGCTAAAAAGGGAGCAGACTCTTACCTATCTCTACATAACCCATGACTTGAGCGTCGCCGAGAGCGTCTGTGACCGTATAGCCGTCATGTACGTGGGAAAGATAGTGGAGATTGGCAAACCCGAGGAGATATTCCGCTCGCCGAAGCACCCCTACTCACAGGCGCTGGTGCTGTCGACGCCGCTGCCCGATCCCACCCGGAAGAGAGGAAGGCTGGTGCTGCCCGGAGAAGTCCCCAGCCCAACCAATCCACCCTCCGGCTGTAGGTTTCATCCAAGATGTACCCGGGCCACCGAAGAGTGTATTCACACTGAACCTCTGCTGACCGCCGGTGACACAGGTTCCGTTGCCTGCTGGCATCCTTTGAACTAAAGGAACTCCTATG
>JAUWXS010000118.1 GCA_030616265.1 Dehalococcoidia bacterium | reverse complement strand
AAGCCGCCCTGGTTTGGGAAGGGGACATCGGCGATAGCAAGACGCTGACCTATCAGCAGCTCTACTACGAAGTATGCAAGTTCGCCAATGTATTAAAGAAGCATGGTATTAAGAAAGGTGACCGTGTTTCTATCTATCTACCCATGATTCTGGAGCTGCCCATCGCCATGCTTGCCTGCGCCCGGATTGGCGCTATCCACAGCGTCGTTTTCGGCGGTTTCAGCGCTGAGTCACTGAAAGACAGGGTGCTGGACTGCGGGTCTAAACTCCTTGTCTGCACCGATGGCTACTACCGCAGCGGTCGAATGATCCGGAGCAAGGACAATGCCGACACTGCTGTTGCCGAGTGTCCTAAGGTAAAGGACATGATTGTGGTCAGGAGAGCCAATATCGGGGTAAAGATGGAGTCCGGCCGTGACTACTGGTGGCACGAAGAGATGGCGGCGGAAGATATCAAACCCTACTGTGAGCCCGAGCCCATGGATGCCGAAGACCCTCTCTATATTCTCTATACCAGCGGCAGCACCGGAAAGCCCAAGGGCGTCCTTCATACCCAGGCTGGTTATCTCCTCTTTTGCTACCAGACCCTCAAGTGGATATTCGATATCAAGGAAGAAGATACCTTCTGGTGCACCGCCGATATCGGCTGGGTTACCGGACACAGTTACATTGTATACGGACCCCTAGCCTTAGGCGCCTCCAGTCTGGTCTTTGAGGGCGTCCCCACCTACCCCCACCCCGACAGGTTCTGGGATATTGTAGAGAAGTATCAGGTCAGTGTTTTCTACACCGCCCCCACCGCCCTGCGGGCGATAATGAGAGAGGGCGATGAGTGGCCCGATAGGCACGACCTTAGCTCGTTGCGCATACTGGGCTCGGTTGGGGAACCGATTAACCCCGAGGCCTGGATGTGGTATTACAACGTAATCGGCAAGGGCAAGTGCCCCATCGTAGATACCTGGTGGCAGACGGAAACCGGAGGTATTTTGATTACACCCCTGCCCGGGGCTACCCCGCTTAAACCGGGCTCAGCCACATTCCCCTTCCCCGGCGTTGAGCCGGCGGTGTTCAGGGAGGACGGTTCTGAGGCCGAAGTCAACGAGGGCGGCCACCTGGTAATTAAAAACCCCTGGCCGGGCCTGATGCGGCGGGTCTACGGTGAACCAGAGAGGTTCAAGAAGACCTACTTTGTTCGCTTCCCCGGTGTTTATAACACCGGCGACGGCGCCAGGGTGGACGACGACGGCTACTACTGGCTGATGGGGCGCATCGACGATGTTATCAATGTCTCCGGTCACCGCATCGGCACCGCTGAGGTGGAAAGTGCCCTGGTATCCCACGAATTGGTGGCTGAAGCAGCGGTGGTCGGCATGCCCCACGATATTAAGGGGCAGGGCATATATGCCTTCGTTACCCTGAAAGCTCGTATTAAGCAGTCCGACGACCTCAAGAGGCAGCTGGTGGCTCACGTTCGGCAGGAGATTGGGCCGATAGCCACGCCGGATAAGCTCCAGTTTGCCGATGGCCTGCCCAAGACCAGAAGCGGCAAGATTATGCGCCGCATACTGACCAAGATTGCCGCCGGCGATGTTAAGGACCTGGGCGATACCAGTACCCTGGCTGCCCCGGCAGTGGTTGATATTCTGGTTGCGGGCAAGCAGTAAAGGCCACACCTTCCCTTCGGGGAATTGACAAGGGCGCTCTAGCTAGTGTAATTTTAGGCAAACGGTTGCCTGTTGCCCGTGATATAATAACTGACGAACCGTCATTGACTTTCAGGGCCCATCCAAGTTTCGGGAGTTATGGAGATGCGAGAGGTGAAAATTATACCCTGCCTTGATATTAAGGAGGGTAGGGTGGTCAAGGGGGTAAAGTTCGTCAACCTGAGGGATGCCCGCGACCCGGTGGAAGCCGCTCGGGCCTATAGCAAAGAGGGTGCTGACGAACTTGTCTTCCTTGATATTTTCGCCACCGTAGAGAACCGCAAAACAAGGCTGGAATGGGTAAAGAGGGTCTGTGATGTAGTTACCGTTCCCTTCGCTGTCGGTGGCGGCATCAGCACTATTGAGGATATGACGGCACTGATTGACCTCGGCGTAGACAAGGTCTCAATAAATACCGCTGCTGTCAAAAATCCTGAACTCATTAAACAAGCCGCCAAAATATTCGGCAAAGAGCAGCTGGTGGTGGCTATTGACGGCAGGAAGAACCCGCCGGACGGCAAACTCCCCCGTCTGGAAGTGGTGGTTAAAAGCGGCACCGAGCCCACCGGGCTGGAGATTGCCAGCTGGGCAAAGCGGGTGGAGGAGTTGGGGGCGGGAGAAATACTGCTTACCAGCAAGGATGCCGATGGCACTAAAGAGGGTTACGATCTGGAGATGACCAGGGCGGTAGCCGAGGCGGTTAGTATCCCGGTTACTGCCTCTGGCGGCGCTGGCAAGCTGGAGCACCTCTATGACGCTGTGGTCAAGGGTAAAGCGTCAGCTGTTTTAGCCGCTTCTATCTTCCATTTTGGCGAGATATCCATACCCGAAGCCAAGAGATACCTGAAAGAAAAGGGTATACCGGTCAGAATCTAAAAAAGGAGTACCGGAGAATGAATCTACAACGACCAAATGCTAACGAGGCTACCAAAACCGCCAACCGCTCCCGCAGCGTAGTGCCCATGAGCGGGCTCTGTACCCGCTGTATTGACGGTTGCACTGGAAACTGTGAGGTGTTCAAGGCAAGCTTCCGCGGTCGGGAACTAATATACCCCGGGCCATTCGGCGAAGTCACTGCCGGCGGCGATAAGGACTATCCCATTGATTACTCTCATCTTAATATCCAGGGATACGCCCTGGGGGCTGAAGGGCTGCCGGCGGGTGTTATCGGCGACCCCGATACGGCTATCTTCCCGGCGGTAGATACCGAGACTGAATACGGCTGGGATATTAAGGTCAAAATGAAAGCCCCGGTCTTTACCGGTGCTCTGGGTTCTACCGAGATAGCCCGCA
>JAUWXS010000145.1 GCA_030616265.1 Dehalococcoidia bacterium | reverse complement strand
CCGGGATGACTAAGGTGGTGCTATATTGGACCTGGATACCCGTGGAGTTGCCCTCGAAGCAGTCGGCGCTGCCGTCTGAAAGGTAGTGGTTATAGTTCTGTGCTCCCCAGTAAGGCCTCTCGCAGCCGAGGGCGCTGGCCTTGCAATAGTGGAATACCCTCTCATCCTGCACCCGGCGGGAGCCGAGTTCGTAGTTCGCGAGCAGACTTTCCACGTAGACCTCCTGCTCAGGCCGCCCGGCTATTCTACTACCAGGGGTGTCGAAGCGAGCCCAGTCCTTTACAGTGCCACGTATCCTGGCAGGCTCCAGGCCGAGTTCAAGGTCACCCTTAATCCTTCTTCCATATAATCTTGAACGTGCTTGCATTTCAAGCCCCCAAAATATTATTAGCTGATTCCCCCCATTTTCAGGGGGGCGTCACCTCCCGTCAGCCTGCGGTACTTAGTTAGCTTTAGCTGGCTATCGCTGTCCCAACGGGGGACAAAGTCCTGAGATTCTGGCTCATCTTTACCCAGAGGCCGATGGGCTGGATTTCATCGGCGCCGTTCTGGTAGTACTGAACTCGAACCCGGATTGTCTCCCGCGGGTAGACAATCAATGGCTCCTTCAGCTCAAACAGGGGGTAGTGGTCCCATACCTGGGCCAGGCCGAAGCCGGCGTTCTGGATGTTGAATGTCCTCGCTATGTAGTCAATCAGGATGGCGCTGGTGCACGGCGTCCAGGACGGGTTGGCGAAGCCGAAGATACACATGGCTTCAGTCGTCAACATCGTCAGTGCAAGGTGGGTATCAACAGCCGCGACGGCGTTAAGATTGCAGATGAGCTCGCCGGTGTACCCCTGAGCTCCGACAAGGAGCATATTCCTGACCCACGTAAGCCTGGCAAGCTGAGCAGCATTCCCCGGGTCCTGGAATTGCTCCGGGCGGAACCTCAGGATGTCCAGCTGCCTGCCGCCGCCGACGGCGCCCTTGAAGCCAGAGGCGCTCTCGACATTGACCACCCGGATGGCGTTGGCGATGGCCACCGCGTTCTTGGCAAAGAGTGCCTGAACCCAGGGATTCTCCTGGGCAATCATTATCTCCAGCTCGTCGCCGAGGGTCTTGAGGTCGTAGTAGTCAATCTCGGACATCAGGTGCTCAGTGATCTGGCCGTCGGGCAGGATGGTCTTGAGCGTTTGCTCTGCCATACGGCCTTCTTCTTTATAGAGCCCAGCCGCTTTCAGGGTTTCAATAACTGATGTGTTCATAAATCAAACCTCCTTAGGCTATTTTATTGAAGAGGCTTACATCCCCCTCGTTGTAATGACTTGTCCCACTACACCCTCAATAGGCTGGGTGTAAGCCTGGACGAGGGGTGTCACTGGGGTTTTGGCTGGTGTTGGCGCTCTCGAGGTTACTGGTGTCACTTCCACCCCGGTGACAAACCGGCGCCCGCGACCGAGTCCCCTTAGCCCTGTTGGTGCTGCAGGCAGCTCTGGCACCGCCGGCAGGTTGGGGATCTCCATGGGGAAGTCGGGTATGGCCGGGATCCTCCCGGCTGCATCCGTCAGCATGGTGGAGATCTTCGGTGCCCCCTCGGGCAGCCTCCCCTCTATTGCCGCCGGGAACTTCGTTGCATCGACGAGAACGTCTTTAATGTTTTTGTACGGCATAGCCTACCTCCTTTACCCGGTTACCCGGGTGATTTGAGACTTGACCCCCTCGAAGGTGTCCATGATGCCCTTACCAGCGCCCTCAAAGAGACCAATCCCGGCCTTCACCGTTTGCCCCACCGTCTTTATGGCAAAGTCAGGGATTACTGAGGGGTCATCGGGCATTCGCTTCTGGACCTCATCCAGGTTAGTGTGCATCTCCTTGGCATAGGTATTAGCCACGGCAGCTATATTATCGGCTACCCTGGCTGGCCCCTTGATTACCTCGATGGCGCCATCGGCCACACTATCGACCAGTTCTTTTGGATCGGGTAGTTTTGCTCCCATATCGCCCTCCCTTTGGGGAAGCAACCCCCGAATAAGAGAGAACCGGGGAAGTCCTCACGCCCTTATTGAGGGTCACTTCCCCGGTTCTTAATCTCCCCTTGGGGGGGACGGTGCAACCTCGAAATAAAGAGGCGGGAAGCCTCAGAGTTTACCCCGAGGTTGCTTCCCGCCTCCAGATACCTAAGTGAATTCTAAACGCAAACTTGGTTGTTTGTCAACTATCTTCTATGCTACCACCTCCCGAGTTAAAAGTCTATTCGTTTTTGCTTTATTTGTCAAGAGATGGGAAGAAGGATTGGC
>JAUWXS010000147.1 GCA_030616265.1 Dehalococcoidia bacterium | reverse complement strand
GTAGTTGATAGCTTAGAGCATTTTAGAGGCGCTTATGAGAATCGCATTCGCCAGAATTAGGGGTGGATTATGATAACAATAACTAAGCCAAAACCATTAGAAGAGATTATGCCGCACCTGGAGAAAGCTAAAAAGGTATACCTTATTGGCTGCGGCACCTGCGCTACCATATGCCACACCGGCGGCAAATCCGAGGTGCTGGATATGAAAGAGAAGCTTGAGGCGGCCGGCAAGAAGGTTCCCGGCTGGATGGTCATTCCCACCGCCTGCGATGAGCTTACTCGGGAAGCCCTGGTGGAGAATGCCAAAGCTGTCGAGGAAGCCGATGCCATTCTGGTTATGACCTGCGCCTTCGGCGTTCAGACCGTTACTATGTATAGCGATAAGCCGGTCTATCCGGCATTGAATACCTTGTTTGTCGGCAAGGAAGAGACGCCGGGACATTTTATCGAGGTCTGCATGCAGTGCGGGAATTGCATTCTAGCCACGACGGTGGGCATATGCCCTCTGGTCAGGTGCGCTAAGAGCCTGCTCAACGGCCCCTGCGGCGGCTCGGTTGATGGCAAGTGCGAAGTCTCGCCCGATACTCCCTGCGCCTGGCAGCTGATCTACGACCGCCTGAAGGCGCTGGGGCAGCTGGACAAGATGGAGGAGATTGTGCCGGTTCGGGACTGGAGCACCAGTTCCGCGGGAGGACCGCGCCGAATTACCCTATCGGATTAAAGCTATGACTAACGATAAAGGCAACGATTTCCGAGCTGAAGGGGGTGAGCAGGAGCACCATCCTGAAGAAGCCGCTTTCAGGATGTGGCTCAGGGTCTTCATCACCGTAAGGTGGATTACCATCCTGGGTATACTCGCTGCCACCTTCGTCGCTTCAAGGATATTCGACGTTGAGTTCCCCACCGCTCCGGCCTATGGAGTATGCGCCTTTGTCGCTCTGTGCAATCTGGTGCTCTTGTTCCAGGCCCGAAGACTGGGGAAGACGCAGGCCAGCCTGGCTATCCGCAGGGCTAAAACCTATGGCGCCATCCACCTCTTGCTTGACCTGGCGGCGTTCGCCGTGCTGCTTCACTTTACCGGTGGCATAGAGAACCCCTTTATCTTCTACTTTGTGCTTCATATCATCGGGGCCAGCATAATATTTCACTATACTTCGGTGTATCTGTTAGCTACCTCAGTGATCGTCATGGTCTCGCTGCTGGTAGGGCTGGAGTATGCCGGAGTAATACCCCATGTGAATCTGGCGGGATTTGCCGACCCCGGCCTATACAGGGAAGGGGGCTATGTCCTGGCGGTCCTGGTTGTCTTAGCCAGCGCCCTCTTCGCCACCACCTATATGGCTACCTCCGTTTCCGGTGAGTTGAGGAAGAGGCAGCGAGAGGTGATGCAGTTAAGCCAGCGCCTTCTGGGCAAAAGAACCAGAGAGCTGGAGCAGGCTTCCCAGGAGATAGCCGAGCTGGAAGAGGCCAGGAATCGCTTTCTCCGCTTTCTGGGGGTAACGGTTCATGACCTGAAAGCGCCCCTTACCGCTATTCAGAGTTACTTCTGGGTTATGCTCGGTGGATTTGCCGGGACGCTCACCGAAAAACAGAGAGGCATGCTGGAGAGGAGCAGCCAGAGGATCAAGGAGCTGCTGACACTGATTAGCGACCTTTTAGATATTCCGCGCATTGAAGCCGGGCAGATTATCGCGGAGATGACAGACGTCTCCCTGAATCAGGTAATCGAGACTTCGGTAGGGGACTTGCGTGACCTGGCCAAGCAAAAGAAGCTGAAGCTAAAGGTAGAAGTCCCCCGAGCCCTTCCCCAAATTAGCGGCTCAGCCCCCAGGCTGCAGCAGGTGATAACCAACCTGCTCAATAATGCCATCAACTATACGCCTAAGGGCATGGTAGCCATCAGGGTGAGAAAGGGTGATAAAGAGATACAGGTCGAGGTTATGGATACCGGCATCGGTATCCCGGCTGAAGACTTGCCCCATATCTTTGAGGACTTCTTTAGAGCCAGTAATGTGGAGATAAAGGGGACGGGCTTGGGGCTGTCCATAGCCAAGAGGATTGTGGAGACTCATCAGGGCAGGATATGGGCGGAGAGCCCCTGCCCGGAGACGGGTAAAGGGAGCAAGTTTTGCTTTACCCTGCCCAGGAAGAGAAGCAAAGGGAGGTGAGGTGATGAAAGCGGGAACGAACCTGGAGAAGGTCCTGGAGAGCGGGAGGTTTGCCGT
>JAUWXS010000102.1 GCA_030616265.1 Dehalococcoidia bacterium | reverse complement strand
CAGGCGCTGGACTACAGCCGTGCCTTTGACCTGCCAGTTATCGACCACTGCGAGGACACCATGCTCACCGAGGGCGGGCAGATGAACGAAGGTATAGTATCAACCAAGCTGGGCTTGCGCGGGCTGCCAAACGCCGCCGAGGACATTATTGTTGCCCGCGACCTGGCGCTGGCTCAACTGACCGGCGGCCGGCTGCATATCGCCCATACCACCACCGAGGGGGCGGTTGAGCTCATCCGCCGCGCCAAGGAAAAGGGCGTCAGGGTTACCGCCGAGGCTACCCCCCACCACCTCACCCTCACCGAGGAGAGGGTCATCGGCTACAACACCAACGCCAAGGTCAACCCGCCATTAAGAACGGAGCGGGATATTCAGGCCCTGATTGGGGGGCTCAACGATAATACCATTGATATTATTGCCACCGACCACGCCCCCCACACCGAAGGCGATAAGCTCTGTGAATTCGCCCTCGCCCCCTTCGGTATCAGCGGCTTTGAGACCGCGCTGGGCAGCCTGATGGGGCTGGTACACAACAAAAAACTGAGCCTGACCACCCTCATCGCCAAGCTTACCCATGAGCCGGCTAAGATCCTCGGTGATAAATACGGCGGGGTGGGAACACTGGCTATCGGCGCCCCCGCCGATGTCACCATATTCAACCCGGCCCTGGAGTGGCTGGTGGATACCAAAGACTTCGCCTCCAAGGGCAAGAATACCCCCCTGGCCGGCGAGAAGCTCAAGGGCAGGGTAATAGCCACCATATATCAGGGAGAGCTGGTCTATCAGGACGAGGCGATTAAGGTAACGCAGAGATAAAAACGGGGGGAGTTTGAGGGGGCGAAGCCCCCTCATTAGAAAAATCCTCCCCTTCCCCTCGAGGGGAAGGGGATTAAGGGAATAGGGTGATAAGATGAATAAACCGGCAATCCTGGTCTTGGCCGACGGCTCGGTATACGAAGGCAATTCCTTCGGTGCCGAGGCCGATGCCTTCGGCGAGGTGGTCTTTAATACCAGCATGGTGGGCTACCAGGAGATGCTCACCGACCCGTCATATGCTGGTCAGATTGTCGTCCCCACCTACCCCCTCATCGGCAACTACGGCATAAATAAAGAGGACTTTGAATCAAATAAGATACAGGTCAGGGGCTTTATCGTCAGGGAGGAATGTTACCAGCCCAATCACTATCTTAGCACCAAAACACTTCAGCAATATCTGGCTGAATATGGCATACCGGGAATCAGCGGCATTGATACCAGGGCGGTTACCCGCAAGCTCCGCTCTGTGGGGGTAATGATGGGCATAATAACCAGCGATAAGACCCCCCAGCAGGCCCTGGAACAACTGCTAAAGCAGCCCAACTATGGTGAAACTGATTTTGTGCGCCAGGTTACCACCGAAAAGTCGTATCCCTGGGAGAACGGGGGCAAGCCCCAGCACCGTGTCGTCGCCCTTGACTGCGGCTTGAGATACAATATTTTGCGCCTGCTAGCTAAGCGGGGCTGTTCCGTTACCGTCGTCCCCTGCACCACCTCAGCCGAGGAGATTTTGAAGCTAAAGCCAGACGGCGTTCTCCTCTCGCCGGGACCGGGCGACCCCGAGCTGCTCGATTATATCGTTGACACGGTCAAGCAACTGGCCGGCAAAAAACCGATGACGGGCATCTGCCTGGGCAACCAGCTTATCGCCCGCGCCTTTGGCGGCAGGAATTTCAAGCTAAAATTCGGCCACCGCGGGGCTAACCACCCCGTGCGGGAGCTAGCCACCGGCCGTATTTACATCACCGCCCAGAACCACGGCTACGCCGTCGACCCCGATAGCATCGGTAACGAATTAGAGGTCACCCATATCAACCTCAACGACGGCACGGTGGAGGGCTTGCGCCACAAAGAGCTGCCCATCTTCGCCATCCAGTACCACTCCGAAGCCTCGCCGGGCCCGCTGGATAATACCTATCTCTTTGACCAGTTTATGGAGATGATAAAGGGAAATAGTTGATGAAAGAGATAAAAATACCAAAGTGCATGAGTACCCAGCACCCCGATAACGTAAACCCGCCCTTCTTTGCCGAAGACCCCCAGCTCAGCGGCGAGGACGAGATACAGGAAGCGTATTACACCTTTTCTCACCTTGCCTGCGACGAGCAGATGTGGGATTGTGAAGGCAAAGAGGTCGATAACTACGTCGTCAAAAAGCTGCTTGCCCGCTACGAGTCTTTCTTCAAGAAAAATCGGCTGGGCAAAGACCTGTTCATCACCCTGCGCGTGCCCAACCCCACCGTGGAGCATGCCGAATCTAAGATTTTGCTGGAAACCTTAGAGAGCATACCCCGCTCGTTCGATGCCGCCAAGCTCTTTTACGGGGACGATATCGCGCCTATATTCGAGGTCATCCTGCCGATGACGGCTTCTCACAAGTGTGTTGACCGCATCTACCGCTACTACGCCGATTTCGTCGTCGGCAAGCAGAATGCGCCGTTCAAAGAGGGCGACATTCCGATTCGCGAGTGGATCGGCGAGTTCAAGCCAGAAACGATTAACGTCATCCCCCTCTTTGAGGACATGGAGCATATGCTTAACGCCCACGAAATTACCCGAACCTATCTCGAGGACAAGAAGCTGGCTTTCCAGCGAGTTTTTCTGGCCAGGTCTGACCCGGCAATGAACTACGGGCTGGTCAGCGCCGTCCTGCTCAACAAGATTGCCCTGCAGCGGCTGTATAGAATGTCGGCGGAAACGGGGGTGGAAATCTATCCCATTATGGGCGTCGGTTCAGCGCCCTTCCGCGGCAACCTCAGGCCGGACACGGTGGATAAGGTCACCCAGGAGCACCCCAGTGTTCATACCTTTACCATACAATCGGCATTTAAGTACGACAACCCCCACGACGAAGTCGTCAGAGCCATAAAGAAGCTAAGGCAGCGGGAAAAGGGTCTGCCCCGGGAACTGGACGAGGAAAGATGCCTGGATATAGTCAGACGCTACTCCGAGGAGTACCAGAAACAGGTAGAGGTACTGGCGCCGATGATTAACGAAGTCGCCAAATATATACCCAGCCGAAGGAAAAGAAAGCTGCACATCGGGCTTTTCGGCTATCCGCGCAGCATGCGGGGCATCACCCTGCCGCGGGTAATATCATTCACCGCCGCCCTTTACTCCGTCGGTCTGCCGCCGGAAATCCTGGGCTTAAACGCCCTCACTAAAGATGACATTGAATTCATTAATAAAGTCTACTTGAACTGCAAAGATGACTTGAGAGACGCCCTGC
>JAUWXS010000163.1 GCA_030616265.1 Dehalococcoidia bacterium | reverse complement strand
TCGGGGAGGTGGAAATCGGGGAGAACTCCAGCGTCTGGCCGGGGGCGGTAATCAGGGCCGACTTCGGCAGCATAAAGATTGGCAAGAATACCGCCATCGAAGATAACTGCGTTATTCATTCAGGGACGCCGTCAAAATCTTCTTACCGGGAAGAGGTTGTTATCGGGGATAACGTGCACATCGGGCACGGGGCGGTGCTCAACTGCCGTAAAATCGGCAACAACGTGCTCATCGGAATGAACGCCACCATCCTGCACGATGCCGAAATCGGGGATTTTTGCATAATCGGGGCGGGGTGCCTGGTCAGCCAGGGGATGAAGGTACCGGATAAGTCTCTGGTTATCGGCGTTCCGGGAAAGATTAAAGGCAAGCCTTCAGACGAGCAGCTTTGGTGGGTGGAACACGGGCCTAAAATCTATGCCAAGCTAGCCAGGCAATACAAACAAAAGGGGTTATAGAGGTCTTACATCTTGTCGGGGGCGGTCATCCCCATAAGATGCAGGGTCCTGGCCAGAACAATCTGGGCAGCCTCAACCAGCTTGAGCCGGGCTTTGGTCATCGCTTCATCATCAGTGACCACACGGCACTGCATATAGAAGCTATGGAAGACGGTAGCCAAGTCCTGGGCGTAGTAGGCGAGGTGGTGGGGTTCCAGGGTGAGGGCGACGACCTCAATCATTTCAGGCAGGAGCAGCATCTTGCGGATTAATGTCAGCTCGGGCTCGGTGGTGAGCCGAGAAACATCGCCGTCGCTATAGTCAATGCCCTTCTCTTGAGCCAGGCGCAGGATACTGGCAATGCGGGCGTGGGCGTACTGCACATAGTAGACCGGGTTATCGGCGGACTGCTTCTTGGCCAGTTCCAGGTCAAAGTCCATCTGGCTGTCGGCGGTGCGGGAGACGAAGAAGAAGCGGCAGGCATCGGCGCCGACTTCGTCAATGACTTCGCGCAGAGTAATAATGTCGCCGCTGCGCTTGGAAATCTTGACCAGCTCTTCGCCGCGGCGCAGCGTGACCATCTGGGAGATGATGACCTCAAGGCGCTCGGGGGCGATGCCTAAAGCCGCCACCACCGCCTTCATGCGGGAGATATGCCCCTGATGGTCGGCCCCCCAGATGTTGATTACCTTATCGAACTTGCGCTCGACGAACTTGTTATAGTGATAGGCAATGTCGGCGGCGAAATAGGTGGGCGAGCCGTCGCTGCGCACCACCACGTTGTCCTTGTCTTCACCCAGGGCGGTGGAGACGAACCAGGTAGCGTTTGCCTTTTCGGCGATGTAGCCGCCCTTCCGCAGTAGCGACATCACCTTTTTATACTGGCCGTTATCGTAGAGGCTCTGCTCGCTGAACCAGACGTCGAAGCTCACCCTCAATAGCTCCAGGTCACCCTTGATTTGCGCCATTATCTTGTCCAGGCCCAGCTGCCCCAGCTGCGACAGCGCCTCTTCGGGAGGAATGGAGAGAAAGCGGTCTTTTTGCTCGGCGATAATCTCTTCCGCCAGGTCAACCATATACCTGCCGAGGTAGCCGTCGGAGGGCATCTCGGCATCAGTGCCCAGGCACTGCTGGTAGCGGGCGTAGAGGGAACGGTAAAAGGCGTCTATCTGGCTGCCCGCGTCGTTAACATAGTACTCCTTTTCAACCTTG
>JAUWXS010000058.1 GCA_030616265.1 Dehalococcoidia bacterium | reverse complement strand
AGGGTCGGTCGCTCATGCCTATCTTCTGATCGGGCCTCCTCATGTGGGCAAGATGACCCTGGCTCTGGAGCTGGCTCAGGCTTTAAACTGTGAGGGGGCGCAGCCCCCCTGCGGTGAATGCGACCCCTGCCAGAAAGTGGCTTCGGGCAAGCATGCCGATGTCCAGGTTATCGGCTTGAACTCCAGCGGCAATTCAAATGATAAGCCGCGGACGGAAATCGGCATTGACCAGGTCAGGGAGATGCAGCATTCATCCAGCCTGCCGCCCTTTGAGGGCAGGTGCAAGGTGTTTATTATTGACGGCGCCGAGCTGATGTCAAATGAAGCGGCTAACTGCCTACTCAAGACCCTGGAAGAGCCGACAGAGGGGGTGCTCTTTATCCTGCTCACCGCCAACGACTCGGTTCTGCCCGCCACCGTGGTCTCTCGCTGCCAGCGGCTGGAGCTACGCCCCCTGCCCACCCCCCAGGTAGAGACTGCCCTCAGTGAGCGCCGCAGCCTTGAGTCGGTCAAGGCT
Organism: Dehalococcoidia bacterium; assembly: GCA_030616265.1. Taxonomy (GTDB): domain Bacteria; phylum Chloroflexota; class Dehalococcoidia; order Dehalococcoidales; family BS750m-G39; genus E44-bin88. The sequence continues at coordinate 4,739 of JAUWXS010000058.1, read as the reverse complement.
GAGCTTCTGGCCAGGCTCTGTCACGGCTGTCTGGGCTGGGCATTACTGGCGGCGGACGATGATAGCCTGCTTCAGCGGCGCGCCCAGTTGATAGAAAAGCTGCTTGAAGTTATCAGGGGCAATAACGAGGAGCGTTTTGATTACGTTGCTAAGCTGGCGGCTCAGTTCAGCCAAAACCGGGCTTCGGTCCAGGAGGTGCTGGATTTGTGGCTGGACTGGTGGCGCGACCTGCTCCTAGTTAAGCTCGGCTCCAGTGATACCATCACCAACGTCGACCATGAAGCGGTGCTGGTTGAGATGGGTCGGGGTTATAGTCTGGCCCAGATAAGGGCTTTTATCAATAGTATCCAGGCGGCTGGGGAGCAGCTCAGCCAGAATGCTAATCCGCGGCTGGTGCTGGAGGTGCTGATGCTCAGTATCCCGGGAAGGAGCGCTGTATAAGTTATGGCTGAGATTGTAGGCATACGTTTCAAGAGAGCCGGCAGGGTTTACTACTTTGACCCCGCGGGCATTGAGATGGAGGTAGATGACTATGTGGTGGTCAAGACGGCTCGCGGTCTGGAGTTGGGGCGGGTAGTCATTGCCCCGACACAGGTCTTAGCCAGTGAGGTGACCGAGCCGTTAAAACCGGTAGCGCGCAAGGCGGAGCCCGAAGACATTGAGCGGGCTAAGGAGTTTGAAGCTAGGGAAGCCGAGGCTCTGGCGGAGTGCGGTCGGCTGATAGACAAGCTGGGGTTGTCGATGAAGCTGCTCGGTGTGGAATACAATCTTGATGGCAGCCGGCTTACCTTCTTCTTTAGCGCTACGGAGAGGGTTGATTTCCGGCAGCTGGTCAGGGAGTTAAATAGGCGTTTTAAGGTAAGGGTCGAGCTGCGCCAGCTGGGACCTAGGGATGAAGCCAAGCTGGTGGGCGGCTTCGGGCGGTGCGGGCGTCCCCTGTGCTGCATGAGTTTCTTAACCGAGTTCTCGCCGGTTTCTATCAAGATGGCTAAGGAGCAGAATTTGCCGCTTAACCCGCAAAAGATATCGGGTGTTTGCGGCCGCTTGCTCTGCTGCCTGGCCTATGAGACCGAGCAGTACCATGCCATGAAGGAGAAGTTGCCCAAGCCGGGGCAGAGAGTGTCTACGCCCATGGGGGAGGCTAGCGTGGTGGGGGGTAATCCCCTCAAGGAAACGGTACTGGTTGAGCTGGAGAGCCAGACAACGGTGGAATTGCCGCTCAGCGATATTACCGTTAAAAAGCAACCGCCCCGGAAAGACTAGCCATCACTGGGGCAGGTATTTTTGCCACTGGCTCTGGGTCTGACGGTAGCGGTAGGGTATGTAGAAGAAGCGGTCGCCGCGGGGTAGGGCTGGGGGGTGGAGTAATCTCATTCCCGCTTCGGCAGGCGTCCTGCCTGCCTTATGCCGATTGCAGGGTATGCAGGCGCTAACCACATTTTCCCAGAGGTGTTCCCCACCCCGATAGCGGGGGATAACGTGGTCTAAGGTAAGCTGGTTGGTCTGCTTGCCGCAGTACTGGCAGGTAAAGTGGTCGCGGTGGAAAATCTCAAGGCGGGTTAGTTTTCTCTGGGGGCGGGGGCGCTTAATCATATAGGCTAGCCGGATTACCGAAGGCACGGGGAAGTCGAGGCTGGTGGAGTGGATAAAGCCGGTGCCGTTCTCCAGCATCTCGGCCTTGCCGCCTTGTACTAGCACCACTGCTCGCCGCACCCGACATACATTGAGTGGCTCGTAGCTCTGATTGAGTACCAAAACGGGGAAATTTATCATGTCTAAGGCTTTTCTATATAGAACATACCCATTTTAGCTAAAAACTGCGGGCAGTGCAAATCAACGGTCAGCTGGGCTGCTTTTTCTTGCGGCTGGTCTTCTTTCGGCTGGCGGTGGCGTCAGTGCGGTAGTCGGGGGCGGTAATATTCCATACGACACCGATTTTGGGGTCAGATAGGCGGGAACTTATTGGGCTATTAATTTCATCCAGTGAGCAGTTAGTGGTAAACACTGTTGGCAGCTGGTAGTTATAGCGGTGATTGATAATCTGGTAAAGCTTCTCTTCGGCCCAGGGAGTGGTTGACTGCTTGCCGAGGTCGTCCAGGATGAGCAGGGGGGCGTTCTTTACCTCTTCAAAGACCTGGTCGTAGGTCACCGGGCTCTCCGGGCTGAAGGTGGAGCGCAGGTGGTCGAGCAGGTCAGGCACGACCATAAATTTGACCGGTTTGCCTTCTTTGAGGAGGTAGTTGGCGATAGCCGCCGCCAGGTGAGTCTTGCCACAGCCGTTAACGCCCACAAAAACCAGCCAGCCATCGGGCGATTTAGCGAATTCGGAGGCAAGGCGAAATGCCTCTTTCAAATTCTCGCGTTGCTCTGGCAGTGGATTAAGCCCTTCCCGGTCAAAATTGTCAAAAGTCATGTTTTTGAGCAGCCTGGCTTCGAGGCCGCTGTATTTCCGCAAACGGCTCTGGCGCTCTTTATCCAGCTCTTTTTGGGTGCAGCGGCAGGGAATAACCCGGCTGTAGTCGGGCTGTCCTGATGGCATAATAGGGTGAATAACCCCCGCCCCCTTGCAGAGCGGACAGGCTGAAGCTGGCGAAGCCTCTTCGGCTTCTTCAGCGCTGGACCATGTGTCCATATTTGCCCTTGATGTATTTATCCGGGTCTGTCTTTTTAGAATCTCCCCGATATGTTCCATCGTCCCTACCTTCGGTTGTCCAGCGTTCCAGAATGGCTAGAATATAGCTCTTTTTACGTATGTTTTGGTTAACAGCTTCCTTGATTGCGTCTCTAATCCAAGATTCGGGATAGACCTTGAGGGCATCACGCAGCTCTTCAGCAATCATCGGGGTGAGCATGCCGATGTTCTGTTCGTAGAGGGTAAAGATGTCGGGCGGCTCCTCGGCGTCAATTAAGGCGGGTTCTTTGGCTTTCAGCCCGCTTAGTTTAAGCTCGCCATTTTGAATCTTAGCCATAGTCTGCCTGTCCGAATCGGTATTGAGCAGGTAGATGTCCTCGGGCGCGCCGTCCCTATCCAGTACCAGGTGAAGGATAGTCCCCCGCCGGGTAGCCATCTCCAGGGCATTGCGCAGTACCTCGTCGGGCGGCATTTTCGCCCCTTTAAGGCTGCTCATCAGGCTCTTATTGGCCAGAAGCTCTTGGTAGGTGGTAAAGCGGGGATAGCCCCGCTTCTGGTAGAGTGCCTGAAAGATGTGGAGGGTTGTTTTCAGCTCGGCGATTTCACTGATCTGTGGCAGCAGCCGGCTGAAGAAGGCATTGGGCACGGCGGTAAACTGCGACTTAGCTGGGAAACCTCTAAATTGCTCCATAGTAAACTCAACTAATATAAGCTTTATAATAAGCTCAGCTCTTCGTTGGTGATATTTTCAAACTTAGCCAGCCTGGGTTTGAAAAGCAGCTTTAACCTATCGGTAGGGCCATTGCGGTTCTTGGCGACTATGATATCAGCCGGCGGCGGGAAGCTTTCACCGGGGTGTTCTCTCTCCCATTCCTCTTTGCTAGGATAGTAGTATTCATCGCGGTAAACGAAGACAACGACATCAGCATCCTGCTCGATGCTGCCACTCTCACGCAGGTCAGAAAGCAGGGGTTCATGCGAGGCTCGCCCCTCCGGGGCACGGCTGAGCTGTGATACCGCCAGCAGGGGCACATTAAGCTCGCGGGCCAGACCTTTCAGGGCGCGGGAGATTTCACTGACCTCCTGAACCCGGTTATCAAACCTTCTATCTCCCTGCATCAGCTGCAGGTAGTCAACGATAATCATGTCAATGCCTTGCTCAAAGTGCAGGCGGCGGGCTTTGCTCCTCATCTCTACCACCCGCAGTTGGGGGGTATCATCAATATAGATTTTGGCTTCAGAGAGCTGGCCGATGGCATCCATAATCTTCTTTTCCTGCTCTTCGGTATGGAGCCCGAGGCGAATCCGTCTGGAGTCCACCTCAGATTCGCTGGCCAGTATACGCCAGACCAGCGGCTCCCGCGCCATCTCCAGGCTGAATAGAGCCACGCAGGCCCCCTGCTCTACGGCGGCGTTTCGGGCCAGGCTGAGGGCAAGGCTGGTCTTGCCTATGCTCGGCCTGCCGCCAATAATAATCAGTTCCGAGCGCTGAAATCCGCCCAGGAGCTCATCCAGGCCGGCGAAGCCGGAGAGCACGTAGGGTAACGGCTCCTTGGGGGCGCCTTCTGCCTCAAGGGCGGTGGTCTCAAAGTATGTGTCCAGCACCTGGCGGATATGGGTGAGGTCCCGCCGGCTTCGCCCGTGGCGCAGCCGAAACAGGATGTCTTCGGCCCGATTAAGGCTGGCATCAACATCGGGCTCAGCCTGATAGCCGATGTTGTTAATCTGCCCGGCGGCATCAATCAGTCGGCGCATTATCGACAGGCGATAGACAATTTGGGCGTAATCTTCGATATCAAGGGAGGTGGGGCATATCGATATCAGGCGGCTTAGATAGGCGGCGCCGCCGCAAGCCTCCAGCTTACCCTGCCGGTCAAGCTCTTGAGCCACCGTTATCTGGTTTATGGCTTCATCGCGCTCATAGAGCGATAGGCAGGCATCGTATATCCAGGCATTTCGCTCGGTATAAAAGGGTGATTTATTATCAAGTGGTGTCAGCAGGGGGGCAATCTTGTATATTGCCGACCCGTCTATCAGCAGTGAGCCGATTACCGCTTCCTCGGCGTCAACATCGTGCGGCGGCAGCTTCTCGCCGTTCATCCCTAAG